>JAAURL010000019.1 GCA_012032235.1 Akkermansiaceae bacterium
GGGGGAATAGGCGGGTGTGGTCAAGCTGACGTCAACTTGCGGGGAGCTCGGGCAAAACTGAGACTTTAGCTTGTCGAGCTGGGAAAATTGTGCGAGTTAGTCGCGCTTCTGCGGATTGGAAGCCCATTAACAATCTCTCGACATGCTTCAACTTTCTCCTAACAACCTTTCCAATTTTCTAACGATTTCGGCGGCTTTCGCCGTTACGTTTGGCGGCGTTAAGGCAGAGATTTCATCGGGACAAACGGGATCACCAAAGGTCACCGTCACAACAGGGAGCAAGCCAGTGGCTCCTGCTAGGGCTGCTACGTATTCCACTGCCACGAAGACTTCCTATCCTTGGAAAACTTATGTGACTTGCACGGTTTTTTGGATCGGGGAAACGCCGACGGATCGGAATCCGACGCCGAATACGAAGTCGTCATGGGATCAAGATTGGGTGTCGAACTTTGGTGGTTTTGATGATCCAGAACCAGCCAATCGGATCGCGAATCATGCGACCGGGGAATTTCGCCCGAAAAATTTCATCCCGAAACTCAATCCATTTTACATCGCTCTTCCCTACAACGATGTGGAAGGCTACGGAAGACATAAGCCGGAAGCATCGCGGGTGATCCCGTGGTTTTCCCGAATGCGGCCCGAGCCAGGAAAAACGGTTTGCAAAGGCCGCTGGGTGCAAATTTTCAACGGGAAAATTTTTTGTTATGCGCAGTGGGAGGACTGTGGGCCGTGGACGACAGATGATTGGGAATTTGTCTTCGGAAATAAGTCGCCGAAAACGACGCAAAACGGAGCTGCCGGGATCGATCTTTCACCGGCGATTCGGGATTACTTGAATCTGACTTCCGGGAAAAAAGTCCATTGGCGTTTTGTCGAAGCTAGTGCAGTGCCTCCCGGTCCGTGGAAAAGATTTGGTCAATCGGGAACGAATCCGCAGTATTTCGCATCAACGACCCCAGCGCAAAAAGCACCCGCTCCAAAATTAAATCCCGTGGCAACAGCTCCGAAACCGGATGCCGCACAATTACGCAATCTCGCTTATTTGCGGAAAGTTCGGGAAAAGCAGGCTCTCAGCGAGCGACAGGCAGCGAAACAGCTGCGGCAGAATTGAAGGGCTCAGGGTCGCTTCATTCGGAATTGCCAGATCGGGGAAATCGCTATTTCCTAGTGGCCATGTCCGATATTAAAATCACACTTCACACCACTGCTGGCGACATCAACGCCACGATGTATGCCTCAAAAGCTCCGATGACTTGCGCGAATTTCCTGAATCTCGCCAAACGGGGTTATTACAACGGGATTTCGTTTCACCGCGTGATTGCGAATTTCATGATCCAAGGAGGCGACCCTACCGGGAGCGGGAGCGGTGGTCCTGGTTACAAATTCGCAGATGAGTTTCATCCCGATCTGAAACACACCAAGGCAGGTGTTTTCTCGATGGCAAATGCGGGACCACGCACGAATGGTTCCCAGTTTTTTATTACTCACAACGCCACGCCCCACCTCGACGGGAGGCACTCGGTTTTCGGTCAAGTGACCGAAGGTCAAAAGGTAGTCGATGCGATCCGCCAAGGAGATAAAATCAATTCCATCACGATCCACGACGATACGACCGCGCTTTTCACGGCGGAGAAAGATAACGTCGAGCATTGGAACTCGATCTTAGATCGATAAGATCCATCCCCAGATGAAAAGCATCATCCAGCGGCGATTGATCCGGCTCGTTACTTGGCTGGTGCTTTTGGTTGTCATTGCTCCGATGACACTTTTGATCAGTTGCCAATCTAGATTGATCTATTTTCCACGTCCTTATGGACCGGGAACTACCGCAGAGTTTGTTAGGAAAACTGGTGGGAAATTCATTGATTATGAAACTTCGCAAGGAAAGCAGCGCGCCTTTCTCCAAGGAAATCTGAAATCTCCGCGTAATTTGTGGGTTTTCTGCGGAGGGAACGGGACTGTCGCTCTCGATTGGTCAGAATGGTTAGGAAATCATGCGCCGCAGCAAGATGCGTGGTTGCTAATCGATTATCCCGGCTACGGAGATTGCCAAGGAGCGCCAAACCCAAACCGTATTCGGGAGAATTTAAAAGCCGCTGTGGCCAGTGGCCGCGCAAGCTCTCGGCTGGCAGGGAGATCTCGATTCCAGTAAATTACGAATCTTTGGCCACAGCCTGGGGAGCGCAGCTTGTTTGATCGCCGCCAGAGAATTTAAAATCCAACAGGGCGTCCTTCTAACGCCTTTTACCAGCACGATGGACATGGGTCGCCACATGACTGGCTTGCCTATCGGTTCTCTGGTCTGGCATCGTTTTGATAATGGAGCCCGCCTTGATGAGCTAGCAGCCCGTGGACCTGGGAAGGTGATCATTTTCCACGGCACGGATGATGAGTCCATCCCCGTGGCGATGAGTCGCACTTTAGCCGCCCAGCAAAAGCAAGCTGTCCGACTCGTCGAAATCCCTAACGGGCGGCATAACACGCTCCAACTCACTAACACGGTTGAGATCGCGGCGGCGTTGGAGGAAATCGGAAAATCGGGATTTTAGCGTATCACCGATCATTCCACGCCGTGCCGGAGTCGGTATTCTCGTGGGGAGGAGCCGGTGGCTTTACGGAACTGTCTGGTGAAATAATTACTATCATTAAAGCCTACGTCGAAGGCGATTTCCGTGATCCTGCGGTCCGTGCGACGCAGCAGACTGCACGCCCGGTTGATCCTTTGACCGATCACCCATGCCAGTGGGGAAGAGCCAGTGGCCGACTGAAATACCCGCAGGAAACTGCGCTGTGACATGTTTGCAATGCTGGCGAGTTCCTCCAGATTGACCTCCTGATGAATGTGACGTTCTAGGTGGGAAAGCGCTTCTCCGATCCGCAGCAGCGCCTTTTCATCCGGGGAGGGACTGCTCCCGTAAAGCCTTGATAGCTGGCCGATGAGCTGCATGAAAGTGGCCGTGGCCATGAAGCCAAATCCAGGCTCCCGCGCTTCCAGCTCATGGTCCAGCCGATCAGCCAGCTCGATGATCGAGGTCATTTCCTTAGAATTTAAGTGCAGCCGTCCTTTGCTGGATTGCCTGTTTTTACGGGACGGCTGGAGCGTGAAAAGTGCATGGTAGCCAGCTATGGAAGTTAGATCCATGAGGCCCATCTTCAGCTGATTAGGCTGATAGAGGATATTGACTAGGCGCAAGTCTTTCAGATTTTGGTATTCATGTTCGCTCCCTCCTGCGACCACGAAGACATCTCCCGCCGTGAGTTCCCACGATTCACTGCCGATGACGTGCAGGCACTTTCCTCCCGTCACGATCACCAGCTCCACAAACTCATGAGCATGGGGCTCAAACACTTCCTGAGGCTCCCTCCTTTCTACACTGATAGGGAATCCATCGGGATGGAACCAGTCGTCGATTTTGAGAATGCGTTTCACTGGCGGGATCGTGCTTATTTTGGCCAAACAGTGAAGGTTTTTCTGAGGAAAGCGACGCATCCTCTGCGGACTTAAATCAAAACTCAAACTTATGCCTACTTCCTCCACCTCTGTCGCCCAATCCTATAAGCTCGCCAAAGAACGATACGCTGAACTGGGCGTCGATACCGAGGCAGCCATGGCGAAACTCGCCACCATCCCGATTTCCCTGCATTGCTGGCAAGGTGACGACGTCGGCGGCTTTGAAAACACGGGAGAAGGCCTCAGCGGCGGAATCGCCGTAACCGGGAACTACCCAGGAAAGGCCCGCACTCCCGATGAGCTACGGGCAGATCTCGATAAAGCGCTCTCACTCATTCCCGGGAAACACCGTCTCAATCTCCACGCCTTTTACGGTGAGTTCGGCGGCAAGAAAGTCGAGCGCAATGAAATCCGTCCCGAGCATTTCGCAAACTGGATCGATTGGGCAAAATCAAACGGCATGGGCATGGATTTCAATCCAACTTGCTTCGCCCACCCGTTAGCAGCTGACGGCTTCACCCTCTCAAATGCGAAAAAAGAAGTCCGTGATTTCTGGATCGAACACTGCATCGCCTCCCGGGAAATCGGTGCAGCCATGGGTGCAGCTCTCGGTTCACCGACGGTGACAACGTCTGGATTCCTGATGGATACAAAGACACTCCTTTCGATCGCATGGCACCACGCCAGCGCCTAGCAGATTCTCTCGATCAAGTATTCGCCAAGAAAATCGACCCGAAACACCACCTCGATGCGGTCGAGTGCAAGCTCTTCGGAATCGGGAGCGAAAGCTACGTCGTTGGCAGTCACGAGTTCTACATGGGCTACGCGGTGAAAAATCAAAAGCTTCTCTGCCTAGATGCTGGCCATTTCCACCCCACAGAAGGAATCGCGGACAAGCTCAGCTCCGCGCTGATGTATGTGCCAGAAATCCTCCTCCACGTCAGCCGAGGCGTCCGCTGGGACAGCGACCACGTCGTGACTCTGGACGATGCGCTGCAATCCATCGCTGCTGAACTCGTCCGCAACAATCTCCTTTCCCGCACACACATCGGTCTCGATTTCTTCGATGCCAGCATCAACCGCATCGCCGCGTGGACCATCGGCACGCGCAATACCCTCAAGGCTCTGATGATGGCGCTTCTGGAGCCCGCAGCCCTGCGGAATTCCGAAAGCTCCGGAGACCTCACGGCGCGACTTGCTTTCATGGAAGAATCCAAGAGCTTGCCATGGGGCGCAGTTTGGGATGCATATTGTGAATCGCAAAACGTCCCAGTGGGATCTGATTGGCTTTCTGAGGTGAAAACCTACGAGACCAATGTTCTCTCGAAGCGTGCTTAATGCGTGTATAATCGATCCATATCCAAAAACCTAACTAACTATTATCATGGGAAGCGCATTACTCGGAGTTTTTTTTCACTGGCTGGGCGGCCTTGCATCAGGAAGCTTTTACGTTCCTTACAAAGGCGTTAAAAAGTGGTCTTGGGAAACTTACTGGCTAGTCGGTGGGTTTTTCTCATGGATCATTTGCCCGCTCTTTTTTGCGAGCATCCTTACCAAAGACGTTTTCGGCGTGCTGAGTAGTCAATCGACGGCAGTCCTCGGCTGGCCGTTCCTGTTTGGGATGCTCTGGGGCACAGGCGGGCTGACCTTTGGCTTGGCGATGCGCTACCTCGGGATGTCTCTCGGGATGGGCGTTGCTCTAGGCTACTGCGCTGCTTTCGGCACGCTTCTGCCACCCGCATTGAAGATGATCTGGCCAGAAATCCCAGTGGATGAAACCATCGCCCAAATCGCAGCCAGCGCTCCCGGGAGAGTGACTCTACTGGGCGTGGGCGTTTGCTTGCTGGGCATCGTCATCGCAGCCATGGCTGGCTCCGCGAAGGAAAGCGAGATGAGCGCAGAGGATAAGCAAAAATCCGTGGCTGAGTTCGACTTTAAAAAAGGCATTCTCGTCGCCACTTTCTCTGGCATCATGAGTTCCTGCTTCAGCTTCGGCCTCACCGCAGCCAAGCCAATTGCCGCGGCCTCCGTAGCCGCAGGGACGGATGTCATTTGGAGCGGCTTACCCATGTTGATCGTGGTAATGTTAGGCGGCTTCACCACCAACTTCATCTGGTGCGTGCTCCTCAATTTTAAAAACAAAACAGGCTACCAATACCTTGCCTCGGAAGCCCGGCCCGAGCACGCAGGACTTGTGGCTTCTGGTGGTGAACACGGTGACAGTGGTGCTCCTGCGGCAGCTCCTACCACCAGCGACTTACGGATTCCTCAATTAGGAAACTACCTTTTCTCCGCACTCGCCGGTACGACTTGGTACTTCCAGTTTTTCTTTTACACCATGGGTGAAACGAAAATGGGAAAATTCGGCTTCGCCTCATGGACGTTGCACATGGCTAGCATCATTATTTTCAGCACACTCTGGGGCTTCTACTTTAAAGAATGGAAAGGCTCCAGCGCTAAAGCTTCTGGCCTGATCAAGCTCGGCATCGCCACGCTGATTATTTCCACGATCATCGTCGGCTACGGAACCTATATGAAAGGATCAGGTGGCGGCGGTCACTAATTTCGAATTTTTTTGAAAGCTCCTTGCTACCCAGCTCCTTGAATCGTTTAAGATCGCGTCTATTTGGATGAAATCCGAGTAGGCGCGTCTTCCGCTACCACCACAAATAGTTTCCATCTACGTTCTCCAAACACATCCTTACCATGTCTAACTACAAACACGTTAACTTCGTCTGGGACGATGCGAAAGCCGCGTCCCTTGATCCCGTGGGTCGCTTGATCTACCGCTCGAACCTGCTCGGCAGCGATCAGCGCATCACTAATACCGGCGGTGGAAATACCTCGGCAAAAATTATGGAGAAAGATCCGCTCACTGGCGAATCTGTCGAAGTCCTCTGGGTAAAAGGCTCCGGCGGAGATCTTCGCACCAGCACTCGCGAGAACTTCTCCTCACTTTATCAGGAAAAACTCTTAGGCCTCCAAGGCATCTACAATGCCCGCCCAGACAAAGGTCTAAAATCACAAGCGGAAGATGACATGGTTGGCATGTTCTCACACGCCACTTTCAATCTCAATCCACGTGCTTCATCCATCGACACGACGCTGCACAGTTTCCTGCCCGGCAAGCATGTCGATCACATGCACCCAAACGCGATCATCGCCATCGCCGCATCGGAAAACCGGGAGAAGCTAACACAGGAAATCTTCGCAGGGAAAATGGCTTACGTGCCATGGATGCGCCCAGGATTTGAACTCGGTCTAGCGATGCAAGAAATTGCGAAAAAGCAGCCAGACATGAAAGCCATCATGATGGGGCAGCACGGTTTCATCTCGTGGGATGACGATGAAAAAGTCTGCTATGCACACACTCTCGATTTCATCGAAGCTGCCGCTAATTATATCGAGGAAAAATATGCTGCTAAAGGCGGAGATGCGGCAGCTTTCGGCGGCCAAAAATATGCCGCTCTCGATGCCAGCGCGCGCAACACCACTTTTGCCGCCATTCTCCCATGGCTCCGTGGCCAAGTCTCCCAACAAAAGCGCTTTATCGGCACCGTGCAGGACGACGAGAAAATCCTGCGTTTCGTCAATTCGAAGGACGCCGCCCGCCTCGCCGAACTCGGCACCAGCTGCCCGGACCATTTCCTCCGCACCAAGATCAAGCCACTCTACGTGGACTGGAATCCACAGACTGAGGACGCCGCTGCGCTGAAGGCCAAGCTCGCCGCAGGACTAGTCGCTTACCGCAAGGATTACGCGGACTACTACGCGAAGTGCAAACACAGCAATTCCCCAGCAATGCGCGACCCGAATCCGACCGTCGTGCTCATTCCTGGCCTTGGAATGATCGCTTGGGGCAAGGATAAATCAGAAAGCCGCGTCACGGCAGAGTTTTACAACTGCGCTGTCGAGGTGATGCGCGGTGCGGAAGCGATCGACAAATACGTCGCGCTTCCACAACAAGAAGCGTTCGATATTGAATATTGGCTTCTTGAAGAGGCAAAGCTGCAACGCATGCCTGCCGAGAAAGAACTCGCTCGCCAAACGATCATCGTCATCGGTGCCGGTTCCGGCATCGGTAAAGAAACCGCCCATCGCCTCGTGAAAGAAGGAGCGCACATCGTTTGTGTCGATCTGAATGCAGAAGCTGCCAGTGCGACAGCCAAGGAAATCACCGATAAATACGGAGTAGGCATCGGCGTCGCTGGAACAGGTCTCTCGAATTGTGGCCCAGCCATCGGCCTTGCAGCGAACATCACAGACCGCGCCAGCATCCGCACCATGCTTGACCAAGTCGCACTAGCTTACGGTGGTTTCGATTCCATCTGCGTCACCGCTGGCATTTTTGTGCCTAGCGACACGTCTGGCCACATCCCAGATGACAAGTGGGCGCTTACCTTCAACATCAACGTCACCGGTAGCTATTTCGTCGCCGACGAAGCTGCTAAGACTTGGAAAGAGCAAGGCCTGCGTGGCAACCTCGTTCTCACGACTTCTGCGAACGCAGCTGTCGCGAAGAAAGGATCCGTTGCTTACGACACCTCGAAGGCAGCTGCGAACCACCTGGTCCGTGAACTTGCGATGGAACTTTCCCCGCTGGTCCGCGTGAACGGTGTGGCTCCTGCCACTGTCGTTCAAGGTTCCGCCATGTTCCCGCGTGATCGAGTCATCGGTTCACTCGCGAAATATGACATCCCTTTCACCGAGGATGAGGCGACTGAATCACTCGTGAACAAGCTGGCACAGTTCTACGCTGATCGCACGCTGACCAAGGCGCCAATCACTCCTGCCGACCAGGCAGAAGCCTACTTCCTGCTCGTGACCCAGCGTCTCAGCAAGACTACAGGCCAGGTCGTCACAGTGGACGGCGGACTGCACGAAGCATTCTTGCGATAATCAGCTTTTAAATTGAGCAGGGTGCGGAGTTTTCCCCGCACCCTGTTTTCGTTTAACGTACAAAGGACTATAGGAAACTATTTCCTAACCGCAGATTACGCGGAATACACAGATTTTTGAGAGTTATGGAAATGAACCTATCAACTTTCCGCTTCACTTTTGAGGTGAGTCACTTTGACGAAACCCATTTCTCAAACTCTTTCTTTTTGTGGATTTTGTGCTTTTTTTGCAGCTAAATCCATTTTCATTTTTAGGTTTCATGACGCGCCACGAAATCAGGAATTTGACCAATTCATGCCCTTTTCCTGTCGCCATTTGCGATAGGCTTTAAATTGCTCTGATTTCGTTAGTTTCAGACGAGCTGGATCTTCTTCTAAAAATGCCTCAAAAGCACCGCCGGGCGAAGTCTCAATGGCAGGCGGTGCTTCTACGGCAGAGGCTAGGTCGATCTCTTTGCGATCTACTTTTTGTTCGATGAATTTTAAACGGTTCAAAACCCGAAGGATCATGAAAAACAGGATTCCTAAAAGAGCGACGCTCAAAATTTGCAAACCAGCCATGATCGATTCTACCGTGAACATGCTTTAATCTCAGGTGAAAACCGCACTTGGGGAAGTTTGAAAGCGCATGATCTGTTCAAAGACAAACCCGGCGGAACAGCACATCCAGCGGCAATTGCATGCCGATGTAGAAATCTCCGAACTCACCGTAGCGTGCCGTAACTTCGTCGAAGCGCATCTCGTAGACGATGGCTTTGATATCAATTGTGTCTTTGGCTAACAGAGTAACGCCCCATTCGTATTCGTCTAAACCTGTCGAGCCGGTGATGAGCTGGAGAATTCTCCCGGAATATCTTCTACCGACTTTCGCATGGCCCGCCATGAGCTGACGGCGCTCTTCGTAATCCAGAGAATACCAATTATCCGCGCCGTTACGGCGTTTGGACATCGGGTAAAAGCAAATGACCGGCCAATCGGGCAACACTGGGTAGAGGCGGTGCTTTAGATAATGCGCCATCCGTTCATCGAATTCTTTCAACCCGTTTTCGTATTCCTCTGAACTCTCGCTCAGACCTTTTTCTCTGATGAGTGTATCGGCGATATATTGTTCCCTCGTCGTGGTGTATTCAGAACTTTCTGTCTGGGACAGGTAGGAATAAGTGGGGCTGAGAATTTCTGGCCCCAGGGAAAGGGAAAGTTGTTTTTCAAAGGCATTGGCCATCTGCAAATCAGGAGTTAGCAGCATGAATCCGATGTCCGCTTTTGAAGTGGCAATGGAGAAAATTAGGAGATGCGTGTCAGGCGTGGTGCGGATTTCGTGCACAAGTTCGGTGAGACGAGTCTTTGCCTGGCGCTTTTCATCATCGCTATAAATCGCCCACTGGGAATGATCCACGTGGTAAAATAGATGCATTACATGCCAGCCTTCTCTGGGCACTAGCGGGGTCACTTCTTGATCATGCATAGGAAAAATTCAGTTTAACGGAGTTCGCTAGAAATAGGGAATTCAATGAGCTTTTTGAACTCTGCGGAAGAGGCTTTTCAGAAGCAGCTTCTAAGATCTCGATCATCCATCGCTTCGCTTGACCAGCGCGATAGGCGGCATGCTGACCGTGATTGTTAAATCCTGCCGTCGCCGGAATGGTGATCTTTTCCCCGGAAGCGATCGGGCGATTCAAAATATCACCAATAATCTTACCTTCTTCGTCGCGATAAACGACTCGGAGCGCGGCGGGTCCCGTGCTGCTGGTCAACTCCAACACGGGGATCAATACCGTGCCATCGCGGACAGACTCATTGCTGGCTCCGTTTGTATTTGGTGCACGCCAATAGCTTGTAGCCGTGGTGACGTTGAGCCGTTCGCCCTTGATAGGAAACTTTAAATCACTATCATAGATCGAAGAGGTTTCCAGCTGGGCGATGGACTTCATAAATGCGAAAGTGCCAAGGCCCGCTAGCAGTAAAAACACTGTTGCTAGACCCAGCCATTCCATGGGGGAGAAGATTTTGCGTTTTCGTGGGACGTTCTTGATGTTACCTTTTTGAGATTCTTTGAGTTCGTCTTGCAAATTTTTAGTAACCAAAGTCGAGGCTTTTTCGTTTTTAGCTGCAGCTTCCACAGGCTCTTTTGTCGCCTCGGTTTGTTGTTGTGGCGCTGGAGTAGTGATCACGCCGGGTTGTGAGTCGTCCAGCTCTTCAGCACCTTGTAACACTCCCAGATCGAGCATATCGTCCATAGGAACCGAGCGCTCTAAAAAAGCGGCTTTTGCTGGCGGGCCGGGTGTGTGGAACTTCTCGGCAGCGTTTTTCTCTGGAGTAGGAGGTTTCGCGTTTTCTGGAGTCTCTGGTTTTTCTTCTGGCCGCAGCGTTGGAAGATTCGATCCGGTGCGGAAACCGGCGCGGCCAGGAGGCTTCAGCTCTAGATCATCCAAAGCCCACAAATCTGACTCTGTCGTGTCTTTCGCAAGATTCTCCAGATTGGGGCGACTTTTGGCTAAAATCGGATTCCCATTAGGAGGAGTGATCGGATCGGAACTCATAATTTAAATCTCGGCGTGTTATAGGCATGTACCTAGGATTGGCTAGTGCGAAAGGTAAAACCTCAAGTTCTGAAAAATTCCAGTTGCAACATCTGCCTGGCGCAGGCATCCAAAGACCGCAATTCCTTTTTAATTCTATGGCTGACCGAGAAGATAAGAATGTAGAAAACGTGCCGGGCAAGTTCTATGTAGACAGCCAATGCATCGACTGCGACCTCTGCCGCGAAACTGCACCGAATAATTTCACCCGTGCCGAAGACGAAGGCTATTCTTACGTTTTTAAGCAACCCACTAACGATGAAGAGCTAGCCCAATCCAGAGAAGCCATGGAAGGCTGCCCGGTGGAGGCGATCGGCGAGGATGGCGTATAGACTCCGCCCTGCTATGAAAAAGCCGCTTCAACCCAGCAAGATCCGCGAGGAAATCTTGCAGGAGTGGCGCGGCATTCCGGAACCAGTCGATCTCAATGCGGGAATCCACCGTGCCGAAAAGTTTATCACTGCGATCCTGCGCGCTGCGGGAGCAGAAGATGGACTCAGCGAAGATCAAGTCCGCGCGACTTGGAAAAATCTCGCCGGCGATTTCATCGGCCGTCATACTGAGCCAATCTCCGTGAAAAGCGGCCACCTAGTCCTCCGCGTCACCCAGCCTGCGATGCGTTTCCATCTTGAGCAAATGAAGCCGATGCTGCTCAACCGCATCCGCGAACAATTAGGTGCAGAAAAAATCCACTCGATTCAATTTTCCTTAGGATAACGCCATGATGTTTCGCAACCTCATCTTCGATTGGTCTGGCACTTTAGTGGATGATCTCGGTCCAGTCATTGAGGCCACAAACATCGTATTAGAAAAATACCAAATCGATTCGCTGGATCGCGAAACATTCTGTCGCCGCTTCCGCCTACCCTACAGCGAGTTCTATGCTGAACTTTTGCCTCACATTCCTTTAGCGGAGCTGGAAACTCACTTCCGCCCGGCCTTTGATGCCGCTGTGACGCCTGTCACGGTCCTGCCCCACGCCCGGGAAACACTCGAATGCTGCGTGACACTGGGCATCCGTTGTTTTGTTCTTACATCGATGGACTCAGTCGCTTTCGAGCGGCAAATGGATCAGTTCAATCTCCGCCATCGCTTCGAGGCGACCTACTCCGGCGTGCTAGATAAGCGCGAACTGATTCACCAAATTTTAGAAACTCACGATCTGATCCCTAGAGAAACTGCTTTCGTGGGCGATATGATTCATGATGTGGAAACCGCACGCCACGGTGGCATTTCTTCCATTGCCGTCCTGACAGGCTACAATCGCGCTGAAGTTCTCGCCACGGCGCGTCCCGATCTCACCGTGCCAGATTTGGGTGTTTTGCGGGAACTCTTTGAACACAGCTAATAAATTTTAATCTCCCGTGCATCCCTCTGACATCATCGAGATCCGCCGCCTCCAGGTCAGCACCCACATCGGCGTGCCAGATGAGGAGCGCAGCATCCCGCAAACTCTGTGGGTCACCATCCGCATGACACCATCACAGGGCTTCGATGGCCTAGCCGATGATATTTCACGCACGACGGACTACTACGCTGTTTCCCAGGAAATTTTAGCTCTCGCGGCGGCTCGCCCGCGCCGATTGATCGAAACTTTAGCGACGGAAATCGCAAACCACTTGTTAGGAAATCACCCGCTTCAGCACGTCGCAATTTCTATCGAAAAGCATATTTTGCCAAATACGGAATGTGTCGCGGTTCACTTGGAGCGCTCCCGCTAACTGACAAAGTTTTCCTTATGAAGCCCGGCGCTGGCGAACTGCCTCAGCGAGTTTTTCCAGCGTTTCCACGGTATCATTCCAGCCAATGCATGCATCGGTCACGGATTGTCCGCGAGTGAGCGCACCCAAGTCTTTCGAGAGTTTCTGATTTCCTTCGACCAGATTGGACTCAATCATTACGGAGGTGATTTCCTTCGCACCAGCAGCGATCTGATTGGCCAGATTTTGCGCAACCATCGGTTGATTTCGGAAATCCTTCATCGAATTTCCGTGGGAACAATCCACCATGACGGATTCCGTTAGATTTTGTTCCCGCAGCATCGCCACGGCAGCATCGATCTCTGGCTTCTCGTAGTTTGGCCCGGATTTTCCGCCGCGTAAAATAAGGTGGCAGGATGCATTTCCCGCCGTGGAAACAATCGCAGAAACGCCCTGTTTCGTGACTGACAGAAAATGGTGTGGTCTCGATGACGACTGGATTGCATCCAGTGCGATCTGGATCGAGCCGCCAGTTCCATTTTTAAATCCGACTGGCATCGATAACCCGGAGGCCAGCTCGCGGTGGATTTGCGACTCCGTGGTGCGAGCGCCGATCGCTCCCCAAGCAATCAAATCTGCAATGTATTGCGGGGAAATCGTGTCGAGGAATTCCGTCCCAGAAGGAACGCCCATATTGGCTAAATCCAACAGAAGCCCGCGTGCAATTCTCAGTCCGTGATTGATGTCGAAAGAATCATCAAGATGCGGATCATTGATTAAACCCTTCCAGCCGACTGTCGTCCGCGGCTTCTCAAAATAAACACGCATGATCACGAGCACGTCTTTCTCAAGACGTTTCGCCTCTGCTTTCAGCTTTTCTGCATATTCGAGTGCCGCTTCTGGATCATGAATCGAACAAGGGCCAACAATCGCCAGCAGCCTGTCATCTTCGCGCCGCAGAATCGCTTCTGCCTGGGAACGAGTGCTAGCGACCAGCTCCGAAGCCCGTTCGGTAAGTGGTAGATAATAAGCAAGTATCGCCGGTGAAATCAGCGGGTTTAATCCTGTAATTCGGAGATCGTCAGTTCTGTGATGTGTCACGCCGCTTATCGTTGCTGTCGGACTGCTAGCTAGGCAAGACGCAAGTTTTTAAAGGGAAGCAAAATTGAAATCGCAGCGAATCCCTAAAGCTCCTTAGTTGCTGTATTTCGCAAGGAGCTCTTCGGCTTTCTCCGGGGAGATTCCTTCGTGGAAATCATCATTTACCATGCAGACGGGAGCGGTGCCGCAGGAGGCGAGGCATTCTGCGAATTCCACGGAAAATTTCCCGCAGGGAGAAACACTAATCGGGTGGTGATGGGAATCGCTCCCAGAGCGATCAATCCCGGTGAGCTCAGAGAGGCGCTCCATCAGCTCATAGCTCCCGCCCATCGCGCAGGAAAGTGTGCGGCAGATCCGAATATGGAATTTCCCGGGAGCAGACTGGCGAAAACCGGGGTAAAAGCTGACGACTTCTAACACTTTGATCGGCTCGATGCTTAGCTTCGCCGCCACCCAGTCGATGGCTGGCGCGGAGATGTAGCCGAACTTGTGTTGGACGATGTGAAGGAGCGGCAAAGTCGCCGAGCGTTTGCTTTCCGGGTAGTGGGAAATGCGCTCATCTGCCTCGGCTTCCAGCTCCGGCGTGATCGCAAACGGCGGGTAAAATTGGCTGCCTGGCGTTTCGTGCGAGGCGGTGAGTTCTGTAAGAGTGGAGCAGGACATGAATGAAAGATCGTTGACGGAACGCCGCCGGTTATTTCAAAAGAGTTTCCAAGTGACTCATAACTGCGCGTGGGCCGATATAGGTTTCTCCCTCGTAGCTGCTCTTGATGATTTTACCTTGGAGGTCCGTGATGACTAGATTTGGAATGCCTTTCCCTGGATGCTTGAACTCCTTTTTGAAGTTATCGACTTTCGACAGTTTTAGTTGCGGCCAAGGCATCTTTTTTTCCTCCGCATACTCTTCCATTGCTTTCTCTCCTTCATCGCTGGTGATGAGGATTACTTCGAAATCGTCGTTTTTGTTCTTGTTGTAAAAATCGACTAGAGAGGGTGTGAATTTCTGGCACGGCGGGCACCAAGAAGCGGTGTAATAGAAAACGTAATACTTTTTCGGTTTCTTGCCGTCTTTGTAAGATTTGAGCGATTTCCCATCCAGCTTCAACAGATCGCCATCTAAGATTTTATCGAAAACGCTAGATGGACCTGCTGTTGCAGCTACAGCATCACCTGCAGGCTTCCACTCTGCTAGGCGCTTCGCATCTGTCTCGGACAAAGTCGATGCTTTGATCATCACGGCTCGGCCATCGCGCATTTTAAAATCACCGTGATAGTCGCCGTCTTTTTGGGAGACACTGATAAGGTCTAGCTCGATTGCTTTTCCTTCTTTGTTTGTCCATGTCGAAAACTCAGCATAAGCCAAGGACGACAGGCTGACTGCAATCATTAAGTTCAGTAGTTTTTTCATAGCAAAATCTTTGATCTCACCGGTCACATTCTCCCATGACGAAGTCGAGAGATCCTAGGATCGCGGGAATATCTGAAACCATGTGGCCGGGAAGGAGCTTGGAGGTGATGGAAAGATTGCAGAACGAGGGGCTGCGGATTTTCAGGCGATACGGGACGCCGCCGCCTTTGGAATGAATGTAGAAACCGAGTTCTCCCTTAGGATTTTCTGCGGCGAAGTAGATCTCGCCAGCGGGAGCGTTGATGCCTTGAGTGGAGACGATGAAGTGGTGGATGAGCTCCTCCATCGACATGAGAACGCGCTCCTTGTCGGGCAAAATGCTTTTGGAGTCTGCCAGATTCACCGGGCCGTCTGGCATGGTGTCTAGCACCTGACGGCAAATACGGATCGACTGGCGCATTTCCTCCATCCGGCATTGATAGCGGGCGTAGCAGTCGCCTTCCTCGGCGATTGGCACGTCGAAGTCATATTTCTCATAGCCCAGATAAGGGCTGTCTTTACGCAAATCTCTAGGAACTCCGGAAGCGCGGAGATTTGGCCCAGTCATGCCCCAAGCGATGGCAGATTCTTTGGTGATCGCTCCAACATTGACCATGCGATCGATGAAAATTTTTATTTTTGTCTAGCAGCTTCGCGATCTCATCAATCGCGGTGGAGCATTCTCCCAAAAATTTCCTGACGGTGGCGTCGAAGCCGGGAGGCATGTCGCGCAGTTGCCCACCGACGCGGGTGTAGGATGTGGTGAAACGCGCTCCCGTGAGCTGTTCGCACATGTTGTAAATTTTCTCCCGCTCGGTGAAAGTATAGAGGAAAACGGTCATCGCTCCCACGTCCATGGCGCAAACGCCGACTCCTAGCATGTGGGAGGAAATCCTTGCGAGTTCGCAGCACAGCACGCGCAGCGCTTGGCCGCGTGGCGGGAGCGTCCAGCCCATCAATTTCTCCACGGCGCAGGCGTAGGCGACATTGTTCGCTAAGGGAGCTAATAATCTAACCGATCCGTGTAGGGCACGAATTGGTTATAGTGCATGTTTTCGGCGATTTTTTCATCGCCACGGTGCAGGAAGCCTACATCCGGGTCTGCCGAGTGAATGATCTCGCCATTCAGTTCTAGGATCAGCCGGAGCACGCCGTGTGTCGCCGGGTGAGACGGGCCCATGTTCAGCACCATGCGCTCGCCGACGAGGTCATCGGTCTCCTCGTGGTAGCTTTCCGCCGCGCGGGCTGCACGGGCGATGGTGTCTGGTGCCTCGAATTCTTTGGTGGTGGTGCTCATGCCGATTTTGCCTGAGGAAGAAACGCCTAGTGCGGCCTATTTCGCAAGGGGTTTGTGAAATTTTTCACAAGCGCTTGTTACCGTAGCGCTCACTGAATTGGCGAATCAGGTCGGCGACGCGGTCTAATTTCGTCGTCTCCTTGGAAGCAGATAATTGTTTCGCTGCAAGTTCTTCCTCCGTTAGCGCACTTTCTGGCTCGGCGATGGAAAATGGCGAAGCGGGAGAAACCTTCTTTTCGGAGATTGGCGCTTCGTCGATTTCTCCCGATTTTTGCCCCTTTTTGAGGGACGGCGGTGACGGGCGAGCGACGACGGAAGGTGGACTGGGCTGCTCTTTGATGATTTCAGCGACGTCTGCTGAGCTAAAGGTGGAGGATTCCGCTTCTTTGGATGGAGCTGCGGCCCGGGCGGGAGATTTGCGAGTGATCCCGGGAAATTTGATTTTAAAGAGCGGCGGCGATGCTGGAGCCTCCTCCTTTGGCGAGGAGGTTTCGACTGGAGGCATTTCTTCCTTCGCTTTCGGCGTCAAATTGACTGGCGGAGGAGCGATTTTTCTCTCTGGCTCGGCCTCAGGAGCTGGAGCTGGAGTTTCCTCCTTTTTCAGTTCAGGGACAGGAGGCAGAGGCGTTGTTTCTGTGGGAATCGCATTGAAAACCAATGACTTAAATTCCATTGAATCGGATTCCTGCCACGTTTTTCCTGCCGCTTGAATGAGAGCTCTGGCGTAGGATGGAGACGAACTCGGATCGATTTTCGCTAAAATCTGAGTTCCCATTCCTGGCACGCGAGAGTCTAGCAATGCGACTCTTTCCGCCTCTGTCAGAGGCTTGAGATCGATGATCACCTCCGTCAGCCGATCCACCAGACCACCGCTGAGATTCGGCTCAAACGCGGTCTCCCAAATATCCCGATTCAGCGAGACGACCACCTCCAGCCGACTCACGGCCTGCCGCAGGGAGCTGAGAAACGAGGAGAAATTCATCGCTCCGGTTTGATTGCGGGAAAAGCTCTCCACATCGTCCGCCACCAGCACGACCCGCACCAGCAAAGTGAGCAGCTCCAAAAGCGCGATCAGCCGCTTCATTTCCGCGCCGCTCCCGCCGCCATGGATTTCCTTAAACACGTAAAATCGTGCCGATTCTCCCGCTGGCGCAGAAGCAAAACGGAACAAAAGCTTCACCCAAAAAGCCACATCCACCACGGAGGAATTGATGTGACGGGCCAATTCTGCGCTCAATCGCTCGCCGAGAATCTCGAAATTTTCCCGCGCCCAGTGCGCCGTGATCGCCGCTGGATCATGGAAATCAAAAGCCTCGATCGGTCGCTGGCGCAGAGCTGCCAAGGCTCCATCCTTATCTTGGCACGGCACGTCTCCCGAAATCACCAGCGGCTGCAAAGCAAGAGCGAACAGCCGCCGTGTCACTAGATCCAGCTCACTCAAATCATTCCCAAACGCCACAGGACGGGAAAAATGCTGCAACACATCCTCCATCAAAGACCCTGGAGTGATTAGCCCATCGAAACTCACCGTCACCGCAATAAATTCGTAGCCAGCTCCCAGCGCATGCAGAGTCCTAGCCAGCAAATGCGACTTTCCATGCCCGGCACGTGGCGCCCGCAGCAGAATCCCGCGCCCCACTTTATCGACAGATCCACTGAGCGCCTCAGATAAAATTTGATACGCCTGCCTGTTAACAGACTCAGCGTGAGCCGCTGGCAATTGGCCGAGCATCTCGAAGAGATTTTGAAAAGGATGGTTCTTTGCCATAGGGGGTCAATGAGTCAATCTGTCGAAACGCTGGAGATTTTTTCATGCTTCACAAGCAAGATGTGACGAGAGGCAATTGCTACACTATTAGGAGATTAGTGACTCCAGCGGTCAAAGGAAGAAGATTTCAGCGACTTTTGAATGGCCTTCTTTAGAGTCGATTTTTCCAGTAACCCGGGCGGCGGCTGGTGTGCATGACGGAGGCGATTTGAACTTGCTCTCCTTCCACGCAATAAATGACGAAGTATGGAAATCTTTCGGTTCTGACTCTGCGGCAGCCTTCATCAAAGCAGCGCGGCGTCCCTGGATTGGCTAAAATTTTAGCGAGGGTGGCTTGGATTGTTGTGACAAAACGGTCTCCAAGTCCTTCTTCTTGATCGTCGTAGTAGACAGAAGCGGACCAGAATTCCTCTTCTGCTTCTTCGTTCCAGATTAGAGTCATGAGGCTTGGGCGGCACGCGCCTCACGTTTTTTTGCAAGCCGCGCTCGCACATTCGACATGACTTCTTCGTGAGGGATCATTTTTGCGGTGCCACTTTTCATTTCTTGCACGCGGCGGCGAATTTCCACCAACCATTCGTCGCTCATTTCATGATCATCTTCATCAAGGCTTTCCAGAAGCTTTGAAGCAAGATGGGCGCGGTCTGCCCTCGGAAGATGAAGAGCTTCTTCGATCAGTTCTAAGGAAGTCATAGCGGAGATTCTACCTCAAGGCTAGCGTTTGGCGAGCTGAGATTTTCCGCCTTGATCTCTGCATTTCTCTCAATATTTCAAAATGGCCAAATGATCGGGATCAGTAGGCAGGAAATCACCCAACAAATGATATTGAGCGGGATTCCCACTTTCAGGAAATCCGAAAACCGATAGCCACCGGGACCGTAGACCATCATGTGCGTCTGATAGCCCATCGGCAGGGCAAACGCCGTAGATGCCGCCACTGCTACCGCGATCAGGAAAGGCCGCGGATCCACCCCGATCTCATTTGCCATGGTGAAGACGATCGGCACTAACATCACTGCCGTCGCATTGTTGGAAAGCACTTCCGTGAGGCAGATCGTCAGTAGGAAAACTAACCATAGCAGGACAATCGGGAGATTTTCCTTGGAAACAAAATTTTCGCCAATGTCTACCAACCCTTTGGCTAACCATTCCGCTGTGCCGGTCTCCTTCATCGCTAGGCCCAATCCTAAAAGCCCATAAAGCATCAGTAACACCTGCCAGTCGATACTGGAGTAAGCTTCGCGCGGTGTGATGACTTTCACCCACAACAACAACAGCGCGCCCACCATCGCCGCGTAGTGAATCGGCACCGCCGGGATTGCCGGGAATATTCCGTTTTTACCTCCGAGCACGTCCGTCAAGGTCGCAGTCAGCACCACCCCGATCAGCGCCACCCACGCCCAGACGACGTGCGATGTCATCTTTTTCACGGGAACTTCATGAGGCAAATCCTCCGGCGAATCCGTGAGAATAAAATCCCGCGTTGCCTCCAGAGCGTCCAAGTTATTCAGCGCGGTGATAACCAGCAAGGTGTCACCGTCTTCCAGAGCCAGCTTCGCGATCTTATCCGTCACGTTCACTCCTTTGCGATGGAGAGCAAGGACGACGCAGTTGTATTTCTGACGGAAATCTGAGGCAGCGAGTGTCTTGCCCAGCAAGGATGACTCATCTCGGACAACGAGCTCAGAAACGATGCCATCTACTGTGGAAAGAACATCTGCACCGATCGATTGGAAAAAGGTGTCGGCCTGCGCAGCACCACCTCGGCGACGATGGATCGCCACCATGAAGCGATCATTTTTCTCAATCACCACTTTGGATAGAGGGGTCATCAAGCGCGTTCCCTTCCGCCGGATTTCCATCACATGGATTCCCAGCTCCCGGTCTGCCAGTGGCGTTTCTGAAAGTAATTTCCCGACCAATGAAGAATTTTGACCAACTAAAATATGATAAAGTGGCGAAGTCCGATTATCGATTTCCAGCGTTCCGGTGATCGATGAGCGCGCCGGGATCAACTTCGGCCCGAAAATGGTGAGATAGGCAATTCCTGCAATCGCCAGCGGAATGCCGAGCGGAGCGAGCTCAAACATCGTCATCTGCTTGATCCCCATGTCACGCAGAGTCCCATTGACTAAAATATTCGTGGAGGTGCCGATCAATGTGGAGCAACCGCCCAAGATCGACGCGTAAGAAAGCGGCATTAACAGTCGGGAAGCCGCGATATCCTTCGACCGGGCAAATCCCAACGTCACCGGGAGCATGATCGCCACGATCGCCGTGTTATTCATCCACGCGCTAAAAAAGGCCGTAATCAGGGAGAACGACAAAATCGCCAGCCGCGTATTTCCTGAGAGTTTATCCCGCAGCATTCTCCCGATGTGATCCACAGCACCAGACGTCTCCAGCGCCCCACCGATGACGAATAAAGCCGCAATCGTCAGCGGAGCTTCGTTTTTAAAGACATCCAGCATTTCCTTTTGGCCTACCAATCCCAGTGCCACTACAAGGCACAGCACCGATAGGGCGATCACATCCGGAGGCCCCCATTCGCGGATAAATGCAACCAGCGTGATCAACACGACTAGCAAAGTAAGTCCAATTTCTAGAGTCATGGGGCGGAGAAGTTTGGGAAACGCGTTTCCAATGGACCGCCTCACCCGAATTGGCAAGGACGAGATCGTGGAAAAAACGACCTGTAATTTCAAGAAGCTTCCCTGTTAAATACTCTGACTCAACGCCCGATGTCCCGAAGACCTCACATTTCGATCAATCTCGCCATCTCCGCGGACGGGAAAATTTCCTCCTCCCCGCCGCGCCCGTCTGGCTGGACATCTCCTGCCGATCACGCCCGCTTGCTGGAATTACGGGAAAATGCCGATGCGATTCTCATCGCGAGAGGCACTCTGGACGCCGACCGAATGACGCTAACCGTTCCCGGGAAATCGATTCAGCCGCTGCGGTGCATCGTCTCGCGGACCGGGAGAATCGACCCACAGCACCCTATTTTCCAGAAACCGGGAGGAGATATTCATCTCCTCGCCACCGCAGGCGCAGCGGGAGAAATCGACCCACGAGTCACCGTCCACCAAGGAGCGCTGACAGATTTTCTCGGGAAATTAGCGAGAGATTTTCAAGTCCGCCGTCTCCACTGCGAAGGAGGAGGCCAGCTGATCCGCTCCTTGGCAGAAATCGACGCGATTGATGAATTCCACCTCACCTTGGCCGGGCACACCCTTTCGGGGGAAAAGACGCCAGCACCGCAACGGGAATCGCAACCGATTTTCTCCCTTCATCCCTGAAATTTAAGATCTCTCACTTCCAGCCAAACCGGGAAACTGGAGAATGCTTTCTCAGTTACCAGCGGGAGCGCTGATTTTAGTGAGCCTCTTTCTTCTCGGAGTGACCGTCGTGGCCTGCACCGTGGCCTTTTTCGTCGCCATGGCCAGCACCCGCAGCGTGGGACTTGTGGAATTGCTTCGTGCCATCTGGGCCCTCGAATTCATGGCGTTCGCAAGAAACAGCACAAAAGGAAACCGCCAGCATCAAAGCAAAAAATAATTTCATCGCGGCGTTTGAATAATCATTTCCCAGAGAAACGCAACCCTCAAGGAAACGGAAAGAAGACTTTCTCCAGGATTCGTGAATGGTTCGCTCAGAAAATTCCATGAAAGACACTGTCCTAGGACTAGCCTCATCGGAGCGGTAAAGGAAAAAATTGTCCCCGTGTCGAAATACGGATAGCTGACCCGACAATCTTATGAGAAGACGCATCCAACGGCGGGTCAGGCCGCAGTTTTGAATTCGAGCTTCCATTCCGCCTTGGATGGGCTATTTCGTTAGCGTAGGAAATAAAATCTCATGCCGACAGTATTCACAAAAGACGGTTTTCGATTTTTCTTCTACAGCAATGAGCACGCCCCAATCCACGTCCATGTGAAAAGCGGAGATGGAGAAGCCGTTTTTGTAGTGGAAGGCGAGGTCGTGCTTCGGGAGTCTGTTGGAATGAAGACGAGCATTGGCGATTCGCAAACCACTTAGGCTTCTTTAGCGCCGCACACTATTTTGCCGCAATAACACAATAAAAATACGGGATAACACCTTGATATAAATCCCTCCATTACTAGACTAGTTATTGAGCTCGTCAAAAAGCTTAAACCAAAACCCAATCAATTAGTTGCTTCACTCAAAGGGCCTAAAAATCCTTTGAGTGAAGTGACAAAATCCAAAACCCGAGTTTGCCCAGCTCATTCAAACTCCAAACGACATCTTCCGCCCACCTCCCCGATAGCGTTGGCCGCTTGAATTCTCGGAAGAAACTGGCTATTAAAGCCTACAAGATGGCGGAAATTTTTTCTTTCTCCATCATAGCGATGATATAATATATCCCCCGGTGGAAATGGTAAATTTGATTTTGCGAGTTGGAATTGTCGAAATTCAATCCGCCGATGAATGAGCGCGACGAACTCGCGTTTTTTAATTTTCAGTCCACGGAGAAAAATGCTTCGCCGCGGACCTTGGCAAATTATCGGGACGCGCTGATCGCTTATCAAAAGTGGCGTGGCGACAAATTTTCTAACTGGCGCAGTGAAACGTCTGATGATTTCCGGGATTATTTACTCGCGTTGATGAAGCAGGGCTTGAAGCGGGCGACGATTCGGTTGCGTTTTGCGGCGCTGCGTTCGTTTTATAAATTCCTAGTTTTGCGCCAAGGTCTGGCACGCAGCCCGGTAGCAGAAGTGCAGCTTCCGAAGCCAGAGCGGAGCTTGCCGGTGGTTTTGACGATTTCACAAATTGATGAGTTGCTAGGAATGCCATTGAAGGTGGAGCTAGATAAAAAAACTCCAGCCTGGCTGCCGCTGCGCGACGTGGCGATTTTGGAGCTATTTTATTCCTGCGGGCTGCGGATTTCCGAGCTCATATCGCTGGACGTGCAGCACGTGGATTTCATCGGCGAGACGGTAAAGGTCGTGGGAAAAGGCGTGAAGGAGCGCATCGTGCCGATTGGCGGACCTGCGATTCAGGCGATCCAACGCTATCGGCAAGGCGCGGTGGTGACAAATGGGCCGTTGTTTCTCAGCACCCGCAAACGCCGCATCACGCAACAAGCGGTCGATCAGTTACTGAAGAAATATCTAAAACACAGCAGCATTCCTTTTACGATCAGCCCACACAAGCTACGTCATAGCTTCGCAACTCATCTGTTAGACGCGGGAGCAGATCTCCGCAGCGTGCAGGCTTTACTGGGTCATGCATCACTTTCCACGACACAAATTTACACTCACGTGACAAAGGAGCGCCTCAAGCAAGCCTACGACACCGCCCACCCGAGAGCATGAAATGGATTTTCTGGCTGCTGTTTATTTTGGCGATTCCGGCTTGTTCGTTGCAAGCGCCACGAGATACCGCCTCCGCCAAGCGTGAGCTCGTCGAACGCGCTCAGAAACCCGCGAACTGAAAATTTTATTCATCGGGAACAGTTATAGTTTCGGCGTGCCTAAGGCGTTTTCCCGCTTGGCAAAATCACAGGGAAAATCCGTCTTCGTCGATCAGTCTATCCACAACGGCTGGACGCTGGGCCGTCATGCAGAGAGCGAGCAAACACTGCAAAAAATCCGGGAGCGCAAATGGGACATCGTCGTGCTGCAGGAGCAAAGCACGATTCCCGCGAAATCACGAATCGAGAGAGAACTACTGATGTATCCGCCTTTGCGTAAGCTAGCGGGAGAAATCCGCAGGCAAGGAGCGCTGCCGATTCTCTATCAGACGTGGGGTCGCCGTGATCATTTCCTGCCGATGAATGCCAGAATCCGCGCTGGCTATCGGGAGGCCGCGAAGGACGCGGGAGGAATCGCGGTGGTGCCTGTGGGAGATGCCTGGGAAAAAGCGATCCTCGCCGGAAAAGGAAGCGATCTATTTATGAAAGATGGGAGTCACCCTACGGTTGCGGGCAACTCCCTAACGGCAAGAACATTCTTGGGATTCGTTTATCCATAAATTTCGCATCGGGCCGATGCCACATTCTCCCCTTGAATCTTGCCCCGTTCCGCAAGAGACTGCGGTCCGCCCATGGCCAACACATCTCCTACTCTTTCGCTTCCTGATTCCACCGGACATTTTGGTAAATTTGGCGGGATGTTCGTCCCGGAAACTTTGATGGCCCCGCTGCAGGAGCTAGCAAGTGCTTACGAAGCCGCCAAAGCGGATCCTGCATTTTACGCAGAACTCGACGATCTCCTCATCAATTATTGCGGCCGCCCGACGCCGCTTTATTTCGCCGAACGCTGGACGGAAATCCTCGGTGGGGCGAAAATTTATTTAAAACGCGAAGATCTACTCCACACGGGAGCTCACAAGATCAACAACGCAATCGGGCAAATTTTGTTAGCAAAACGCTTGGGGAAAAAGCGGATCATCGCGGAAACGGGAGCGGGCCAGCACGGAGTCGCCACGGCCACAGTTTGCGCGCGCTTCGGCATGGAATGCATCGTCTACATGGGAGCCGTTGATATGGAGCGGCAGGCCCTGAACGTCGCCCGGATGCGCTTGATGGGAGCAGAGGTCCGCGCCGTAACCGCTGGGCAAGCGACACTCAAAGAAGCCGTGAACGAGGCAATGCGCGACTGGGTCGCCACCGTCGATCACACACATTATATCCTCGGCTCGGCGCTCGGCTCGCATCCGTTTCCGATGATTGTGCGGGATTTCCACCGCGTGATCGGTGTAGAAGCAAGGCGGCAGATTTTAGAAAAAGAAGGACGTTTGCCAGATCTGTTAGTCGCCTGTGTCGGTGGTGGATCCAACGCGATCGGGCTTTTTCATCCGTTTCTGGGTGATGAAAATGTCCGCATGGTCGGCGTGGAAGCTGGCGGCGATGGCATCATCCCAGAGCGTCATGCTGCGCGTTTCCAAGGCGGGAAACTCGGCGTGTTACAAGGCACGAAAACGTGGTTGCTGGCCAATGGTGACGGCCAGATCGAGCTCACTCATTCCGTCTCCGCCGGTCTGGACTACGCTGCCGTAGGGCCTGAACATGCCTTTTTGCAAGACATTGGCCGTGTGGAATATACCTACGCCACGGATGATGAAGCGCTGGCC
>JAAURL010000181.1 GCA_012032235.1 Akkermansiaceae bacterium
CTGGCCATTGACCCCCTACAACACCGCCGCCCGCCGCGGTATGGAACAAGTCGCTTCCGCGAAAAGCAATTATCATCAATCGTCTTACGATCACGCTCGCGCCGAAATGCTCAGCGAGGTCGATAAGGCATGGGAACTGCCAGTTCCACCTTTGGATGCAGAAGTTGCAGCTGGAGATTTAGGAGCCGTCACACCCAACGGCGATATTACGATCAGCGCAAAGCTAGACAACATCATCATTCCCAGAGTCGCTCTTGAACAAGCCTCGCTCCAGGAAGCACTCGATTTCCTCCGTCTCCGGGCAGCAGAAAATGATTCGGACGAGCCAGATCCAGCCCGTAAAGGAGTGAATTTCACCGTCAATCTTGGACCTTCAGATTCGCCAGCAGCCGCAAAGGTACGTGACGAACGCATCAATTTACAGCTCTCGCGGGTTCCGCTCTCCCAAGTCCTCAAACAAATCACCGAACTCACTGGCACTTCCTACACCACCGATGATTATTCGGTAATCATCAGCGCAACCGCATCCACTGGCGATCTGCTTTCCCGCGCCTACAAAGTGCCGCCGGATTTCATCAGCAGTATGAGCACGGGAGCTGGCAGCGGCGCGGGAGCTGCAGATCCTTTTGCGAAAGAACCAGCCGCGGGTCTTATACCACAACGCCTCACTGCGAAAGAAGCACTCGAAAAACAGGGCATTACATTCCCGGAAGGAGCCAGCGCGAGCTATTTTGCGGCCAATAACACCTTGCGGGTTGTCAACACTGCCGAGAATCAAGACTACATTTCCCAACTGGTGGCAACCATGGCCAGAGCTGAGCCTATCACGGTCTCCGTCAGCGTCACCATGATCCGCGTGGAGCAAACGCGGCTCGAAGAACTGGGATTTGACTGGCTGTTAGACAATTTCAAATTTGGGAGTGGCCCGGAGCTAAACCTCAGTGGTGGCACCCAAGGCAATGGCGGAGATCTCAGCGATATTCCACTCAACACCAGCTCTCCAATCCCAGTTCGCAACCCGATCACCGCAGGCAACCGCAGTGGAGACACCGCCATTTTTGCCAACTCCATCGATGGCGTTCTCAACACTAGATCCCGAGACCAACTCAATGACCGTGCGCCAGGCATCTTTGGACTGACAGGTCAGCTCAACAAAACCGCCCTGCAAGCCGTCATGCGTGGGCTAGATCAGAAAAAAGGTGTCGATCTCATGGCCCAGCCATCCATTACGACCCGCAGTGGACAAGCCTCCAACGTCGAGATGGTTCGTGAATTTATCTACCCCACAGAATACGAGCCGCCTGAGCTTCCCCAGAACACGGCAAACTCGTCTGTCGTAACCTTTAATAATGGAGGCATCACCGGTGGAAGCAGTCGAAATTCACAAGCGGTCACCCCAGCGACTCCTACTGCTTTTGAAAAGAAAGATGTCGGGGTCACTTTAGATGTCTTGCCGATCGTCGATGCGAATAAGCAATACGTTTCTCTAACACTCACACCGACATTTAGTGACTTCGATGGATTCGTGAACTATGGCAGCCCTATCAATGCCATCGAAAATGGCCCTCTTGGTCAGGTTGAAGTTACGCTCACTGAAAATGCAATTCTCCAGCCGGTTTTCAGCAGGCAGTCTGTCACTACCAATGTGGATATCGCCGATGGTGCCACCGTCGTGATCGGCGGTCTGGAGCAACAAACTGTCCAAGATGTAGAAGACCAAACCCCTATCCTGGGTAGTGTTCCAGTCATTGGGCGCCTTTTCCAGTCCAAGGCCAGGCAACCAAAGTCCGTAAATATCATCTTCCTCGTCAGCGCCAAGATTCAAGACCCTACTGGCCGCAGTTTTAACAATCGCTGATCGGAAATTCCAGGTTTCTACTACATGTCCGCCAAAATACCCCCGCCCCCCAGCGAGCCAGAAAGATATTCCATCGATGAAATGATGGATCGCTTGAAAAAGCCTTCGATAAAACCCGATGAGGAAGGCGAATTGGTCACGCGGTCGGATGGGACTCAAGCCGTCAAAGTGCGGAAGCGGAAGCGGCGTTCGGAACAAACCAAGAAAAAAGCATCAGAGAAAAACCTAAAAGCACGCATCATCCAGGTATCTGGTGTGCTGATCTTATTTTTCATTACGGCCCTTACGATCGGTGTTGCAATCACCTATGCAAACAGTCGCCCGTTTCGCGACAAGCTCGTCCAGAATATCCAACAATCCTCAGGAGCCACCGCGAAAATTAGCCAGTTCCGCATGAATCCTAAAACAGCAAACGCCGCACAAGTCTTGCTGAAATGGCCGGAAGGCAACGCTCTCAATCAATTATTGCTGACCAATCTGAGCGCAGAGATTTTCCCTGCCAGCTTTCTCGGTAAAAAAATGACTGGCGAAGAAGTGTTGATCGATCAAGCCAATCTAAATCTGCAAATCCCAAAAACTGGGCAAGCAACACGCCATACAGCCGCGACGACAGAATTGCCGTCTATCATTTTTAATCGCTACCGCACCCAAAAGCTCGACCTTACTTTAGGAGCACCATCCAAACCTGCGATTCAGCTGATTCAATCAGAGGGATCTTTTTCATCCAGCGATAGTGGAAAGCCCGCGCAACTCAGTCTTTCACAAGGCAGCTTAATCATCGCCGACTGGCCGAAACTACGGCTTGCTCGGTCTTTGGTCATCTTTCGTAACGAGGAATTAGAAATCGTAAGCCTTAATGTTTCTCATGAATCCGACAGCCGCGGATCTCTCGAATTTTCCGGCAAAATCGCCCCATATCGGACAGATCGCATGGCCAATCTAGCAGTTCAGCTAGAATCATTCCAAATTTCGGGCATCGTGGGTCCAAACCTAGGACGTTTCTTTAGTGGGCGCATTGACTCCTTAGCCGATTCATCGGCTAGTCAGCTTTCCTTTTTTCCGTCAGAAAACCCTCAACATAAACTTGAAGTCGCCTTTCAAATCAGTCCCTCCTCACGCATTGAAATCCAGGGATTTCCATTCCTCTTTTTGTTGAGCAGAGCTCTGGATGACCCTTGGTTTGAAGCTCCTATGTTCGAATCGGATGCCCGCGGTATGATTGAACGGGAAAATGGATTCATTTCACTACGCGATCTTAACTTCGAGAGCAAAGCACGGATGAAAATAACGGGCGCAATCAACCTCGCAGCCGATCAATCTCTGTCTGGCAACCTCAGAATTGGTATTTCAGAGTCCACGATCCAAGCCTCCAGCAGTCAGCGTTTCAAGTCCATGTTCTCCAAGCCAGAAAACAGCTTGTGCTGGATCGATCTCAAAATTGGCGGCACAGCCTCAGCTCCTACCGACAATTCCGAGGAGCTCTTCAACTCTACACCCTTTACTCCACAGGAACCCTCCACACCTGCATCGACAGGAAAAAAATCTACCTTCGAGGAACTCACTAACCCTAAGTGAGAAAGCCTTACGAAGGCAGTGATCTTTGCATTTCCATCTTTTGATAAAATTTTAAAGAAGATCGTGGTAATCTCGTAAAAACTAGTTCAAGGTAATCAATGGATAAGGCCGTGAGAACGTCCATCCATTTACTAAATAACTAACTACTACGAATCATGCAAACTGCTAACGTCAATCTGCCGATCACCATTACGGTTAGACACGAACAAGTCACTGATGCCCTGCGCGAACACGCGCAAAAAAAGATCGAGAGTCTTCACCTCGATTACCCGCGAATTATTGAGGCAAAGGTCATTCTTGACGTGCAGAAAAACCGGCACATTGCGGAAATCATTCTCTTCTGCGCCAATCACATCACGATCGATGCCCACACCGAAGGCAAAGACATGTATGTCGCGCTCGATGAAACCATCGAAAAAATCGCCCGTCGGATGCGCAAGCACAAGACCCGGCTGCTGAAGAAAAATCGACCTCATCGCAATCCGACAATCCGCCATTTGGAGGAGCGCTACTTCACCGAAGACGTCCTTGATCATCCGGAAGATTCTGAAATCGATCCAGAGCCATTCATCGTTTATCCTGATAATTACTCGATTCGCACGATGTTTAAAGAAGACGCAATCATGCAGTTAGAACTCTCTGATAGGCCATTCGTCCTTTATAAGAGCGCACGCCGCCATTGCCTAACGATTGTTTACCGTCGTAAAGATGGAGAATACTCGGCAATGGATATCAAGGAGTAATCTTTCTCCATTTTCGATCCTCTAGCATGAGAGTCATTTGGCTCTCGTGCTTTATTTTAGCTGCTTTCACAGCAGCAACTCGCAAAACGATTTGCACCCATTACCTCTCATGCGTAAAAACGGGTGTAACCATGTCCGACAAACCTTTTTTCTACCAAGATCCATTCCCTCTCGGTCCCGATACCACGGAATATGAGCTGCTAACTTCGGATCACGTCTCCATTTTAGAGTTTGAAGGCAAATCGATTTTAAAAGTCGCACCAGAAGGACTCACGCTCTTAGCCGCTGAAGCGATCAAGGCCATTAACTTCACTTTACGCTCTTCCCATTTAGCACAAGTCGCAGCGATTCTCGACGATCCAGAAGCTTCTGAAAATGATCGCATGGTCTCGCTCATGCTTTTGAAAAATGCAGAGATCGCTTCACACGGAATATTGCCATTTTGCCAAGACACAGGCACAGCGACCATCATCGGGAAAAAGGGTCAGCAAGTCTGGACCGATGGTAATGATGCGGAATTTTTATCCAAAGGAATCTATCAAACCTACATCAAGGAGAACCTCCGCTACTCACAGACCGCACCGCTGACGATGTATGATGAGGTCAACACAAAGACCAATCTCCCTGCACAAATCGATCTCTACGCCACAGAAGGAGACGCTTATCGATTTCTGTTTGTGAGTAAAGGTGGCGGCTCGGCCAATAAAACATTTCTCTATCAGGAAACGAAAGCGCTGCTTAATCCGAAGCGTCTCAAAGAGTTTTGTTTAGAGAGAATGGCCTCTCTCGGCACTGCAGCTTGTCCGCCTTATCACCTCGCTTTTGTGATCGGTGGCACCTCCGCAGAAAATTGTCTGAAGACCGTGAAAATGGCATCAACTCGTTACTATGACGAATTACCCACTTCCGGCAACGAGCACGGCCAAGCCTTCCGTGATCTAGAGCTGGAAAAGGAACTGTTAGAAATGGCGCGCTCCGTCGGTATCGGCGCACAGTTCGGCGGGAAATACTTCGCGCTGGATGTTCGCGTCATTCGGTTACCGCGTCACGGCGCGTCTTGCCCAGTCGGAATCGGAGTTTCCTGCTCTGCGGATCGCCAGGCGAAAGCAAAGATCACCAAAGACGGAATTTTCATCGAGCAATTGGAAAAAAATCCCGGTCGTTTCATTCCTGAAAAATACCGTGATTGGAAATTCAAAGGTGTGCCGATCCATCTCGATCTCGGCATGGAAGAGACGCTCAAGACACTTTCAAAGTATCCAGTCACTACTGCTCTCTCCCTAACAGGAACGATCATCGTCGCCCGCGACATTGCTCATGCAAAGCTCAAGCAAATCCTCGATGACACAGGAGAACTTCCCGATTACTTCAAAAAATTTCCCGTCTACTACGCAGGCCCGGCCAAGACACCGGCAGGCTTAGCATCTGGCTCCTTCGGTCCTACTACCGCTGGCCGCATGGATGGTTACGTCGATCTTTTCCAATCCCACGGCGGCTCGATGGTGATGCTCGCAAAAGGAAATCGCTCCAAGCAAGTCACCGATGCCTGTCAAAAACACGGTGGTTTTTATCTAGGATCCGCCGGTGGCCCAGCCGCCTTGCTCGCCCAAGATCACATCCGCTCGCAGGAAGTGGTCGATTTCCCGGAGCTAGGTATGGAAGCCGTCTGGAAAATCACTGTCGAAAATTTCCCCGCCTTTATCCTCGTCGATGATAAAGGGCACGACTTTTTCACCTCGCTAAATACATGCCCAGTTTGTCATTGAGTGGTGGCTTGACCATTCAAAACTAGGTCTTACATTTGGATCATGAAACTAGTCACAATTTCAGCTGCCAAG
>JAAURL010000182.1 GCA_012032235.1 Akkermansiaceae bacterium
CGGCAACGAAGCCTCTGGAGAAAAAACCGCCATCCTCTATACAATTGTTGAAAATTGCCGCCGAGAGAAAATTGATCCGAGAGAATACCTCGAAGACGTTCTCACCCGCTTGCCCTGGACATGAAGGCCAGCGAAGTCGCCGCGCTCACTCCCACAAATTGGAAGCGATCAAAAACCTCCAAGCTCGCACGTCTCAAAGCTGCCTGAAATTCATAGTCGTCATAAAACTCAAAACGATGACGACAACGATACTGCATCTGCAACGATAGAAACACGGCGCTTCGGACTACGCTTACTTTTGATCCCGTGGCGGTAGTTTTCAACCGCCAGGCCGTTTCGCGCTTGCGGCGGGTTCTCTAGGTCTCCAGCCTCGCTCCCAGTGACTTTCCCTAAACTTCTTATTTTCATCACGCTGCCGCTCTACGTCCTCGACCAGATCACGAAGTTCTGGGCGATAGGAAAATTTTCAGCTCCGCCAGCGGGAGAATTTTCAACTCTTGATCCGCCGATGATGATTGTGGAAGGATTGCTCAATTTCACCCGAGTTCACAATCAAGGCGTTGCATTTGGCTTTGGAAATGGGACGGCGTGGGCGCCTGTGGTGTTTCTAATGATGCCATTGATCGCTTTGATTTTAATCCGTATATTTTGGACCAAAGGAGTGTTTGCCAATCTCCTTTCAAAAATCGCAATCGCACTTTTGCTGTGCGGGATTTTTGGAAATCTCACGGACCGCTTGGTCCAAGGATTTTTGCTGGAATCATATCAATCGGCTCCGTTTTGGCAGCGTTTGGCCAAAGGCTACGTGGTGGATTTTATCGATGTGACCATTCCCATCATCCATTATCGCTGGCCATGTTTCAATGTCGCGGACTCCTGCGTTTGCATCGCGGCATTTCTCTTATTCATCGGTGGCATCCGCGATGAACAGCTGGCGAAGAAGAAAAAGGCATGAATCGTGTTCACCATTTCATTGTTCGTCATTACGACCATTTCCCTGCATGAATCTTCTCGCTGAAAATCTGATTTCTCCCGTTGTCTTATGCTTTGCGCTGGGGATTATTGCCCGCTGGCTCAAGAGCGATCTCTCGATTCCAGAACCGATTTACCAAGGGCTCTCGATTTATCTGTTATTGGCGATCGGGTTAAAAGGCGGAGCTGCCATCGCAGTGACGCCGATACAGGAAATGCTCCTGCCATCTGGATTGACTCTATTGCTGGGAGTGATCACTCCGATTTCAGCATTTTTCCTGATGCGCAGGATCGGAAAGTTAGGAATTGAAGATGCAGCTGCGGTGGCTGCGCATTATGGATCCGTTTCAGTAGTGACTTTCCTAGCAGCTGGTGAAGCGGTGAAACGGGCAGGCCTAACGGGAGAGGATTATCTCCCGGCACTAGTCGCAGTGCTGGAAGTTCCCGGCATTATCATTGCGTTGTTATTTGCCAGTCGCGGCGGTGATTCATCGGGAGGCTGGAAAAGGCGCTGCATGAAGTGGCCACAGGGAAAAGCATCGTGCTACTCGCCGGAGGATTGATCATCGGCACTTTATGTGGACCCGCAAAACTGCTCGATGTGCAGCCGTTTTTCGCCTCCGCATTTAAAGGAGCGCTCTGCATTTTCATGATCGAGCTAGGCCTGGCCGCAGGGAAACGTCTGCGAGATGCCCGCCGCGCAGGAGTGAGGCTTTTACTACTAGGCTGTCTCATCCCAGTCCTCCATGGAGCACTCGGGGTGGCTGGAGCTACCCTCGTGGGAATGTCTCCGGGAGGAGCGACCATTCTAGGAGCCATGGCAGGCAGTGCATCCTACATCGCTGCTCCCGCGGCCGTTCGGGTCGCTCTACCTCGGGCAAATCCTGCGTATTATCTCACGCTGGCACTCGGAATTACCTTTCCGTTTAACCTCGCATTCGGCATTCCACTTTTTCAAAAATTCGCCACTCTATTCTCCTCATGGCTGTAAAAATCCACCTTCGCAAAGTCACTATCATTGCCGAGCGAGTCTTGCGCGATGATCTGTTAGATCTTCTAAAAAAGCACGGCGCTAGCGGCTGGACATTGACCGCCGTAGAAGGCGAAGGCTCGCGTGGAATCCGTGCCTCGGAATGGGAAGGACGAAATGTACAAATCGACACACTCGTTTCTCCTGAGATCGCAGATCGCATGATGGACGCGATCGGAATCAAGTATTTCGCAGATTGGTCGATCATCGTTTACGCCGCAGATGTCGATGTGATCCGCAGTGAAAAATACCTAGGCCGCTAGATTTACTTTGGAATTCGCCTTGCGGGGTTGGGACTCCAGCGGCAAGCATTCTCGCGTGACTCCTGAACTTGAATGCCTGTTTTCGTTTCTCCGTTTTCCTAGTATTTCCACCGACTCAAAGCACACGGGAGATGTCCGCGCTTGTGCCGATTGGTTGGTCGCAAAGCTTTCCGAAATGGGACTCTCCACTCAGCTGCACGAGACGGCACGGCACCCAGTAGTGGTAGCCAGAAATGAGCACATCAGCAGTCGCCGCACCGTTCTCATTTACGGTCACTACGATGTGCAGCCGGTGGATCCGCTCAATTTATGGTCTAGCGATCCTTTCCAACCGGAAATCCGGGACGGGAGAATCTGGGCACGCGGGGCGACTGATAATAAGGGCCAAATGTTAGCTCACGTCTTAGGAGTCGAAAAAACGCTTCGCGAAAGTGGTGAACTGCCGGTGAATTTAATTTTCCTCTTTGAAGGCGAAGAAGAAATCGGCAGTCCGAATCTAGCGACATTTTTGCAAAGCCACCGGGAAGAATTGAAATGTGATGTGATTGCGATTTCCGACACGGGAATGGTCGCTTCTGGCGTGCCGACTTTGGGCTACGGCCTTCGCGGTATCACTTGCTGTGAAGTCATTTTACGTGGGCCGAAAGGAGATCTTCATTCCGGGCTTTTCGGCGGAGCCGTGGCAAATCCGGCGGCGGCGATGGCGCGCTTGGTGGCTAGTCTGCATACGCTGGATGGGAGTGTGGCGGTCAGTGGATTTTACGACAACGTGCGGCCTCTGGAAAAATGGGAGCGCGAAATGTGGGCGAAAGTTCCCGGTGTAAGCGATGCAGATTTCCTAACAGTCACAGGCTCGCAGAGCACCTTTGGTGAACCCGGATATTCTTCGGCAGAGCGCACTTGGGCACGGCCCACCGCAGAGGTCAACGGCATCGGTGGCGGCTATCAAGGAGAAGGCTCGAAGACGGTTCTCCCCGCAGAGTCGTTTGTGAAACTATCATTCCGCCTCGTGCCAGACCAATCCCCGGAAGACATCATGAAAAAGGTAAAAGCTCATCTCGAAGCACATTGCCCGTGTGGTGTCACCATGGAATTTATTCCTGGTCACGATGGCAAACCATACGTCGCAGATCCCCACTCGCAATTTGGCATCGCCGCGCAAGCTGCACTCCGCAGCTCCTTTAACTCCGAGCCAGTCTTAATTCGCGAAGGCGGTAGTATTCCGATTGTTCAGACTTTCCGCGACATCCTGGGAGTCGATACATTGCTGCTAGGTCTCGCTCTTTCCGATGCACAGATCCACGCGCCCAATGAGAATTTCCCAATCGAAAACTTCGAAGCTGGCATCCGTTTAAACCAAGCCTTGCTAAAAGAAATCGCGAAGCACTGAAGAAAGTGTCGAATGCGCACTTCCTTCTTCACTGCCAATTTTCTACTTCTTTCTTCCAATGTCTGATTCTCCAAAACTCGACTTCATCCGCGAAATCATCGCCGATGACCTAGCGACCGGCAAACACTCCACAACGATCACACGCTTCCCACCGGAACCAAACGGCTATCTCCACATCGGTCATGCAAAATCGATTTGCCTGAACTTTGGCATCGCCCAGGAAAATGCAGCAAGTGGCGCGAAATGTCATCTCCGCTTCGATGACACCAATCCGGAAAAAGAAGAGACAGAATATGTCGAGAGCATCAAAGCGGACGTGAAATGGTTAGGCTTTGATTGGGGGAATGATCTGTATTTCGCCAGTAACTATTTCCAATTTTTCTACGACAGCGCAGTCCATTTAATCAAAGCAGGAAAAGCCTACGTCGATCATCAATCGTTAGAGGAAATGCGTGCCAATCGCGGCAATCTAACAACCCCCGGCACGCCATCCGCATTCCGGGATCGCAGTGTGGAGGAAAATATCGATTTGTTCGCCCGCATGAAAGCGGGAGAATTCAAGGAAGGAGAATGTGTGCTCCGTGCGAAGATTGATTTGGCTTCGCCTAACATGACGCTGCGTGATCCCGTGATTTATCGAATCATGTATGCCCATCACCACAACACGGGTGATGCTTGGTGCATTTATCCGCTCTATGATTTTGCCCATCCGTTAGAAGATGCATTGGAGCACATCACTCATTCACTTTGCACGCTGGAGTTTGAAAATAATCGCCCGCTTTATGATTGGTTTATCGAAAACTGCCCTGTCCCGTCGCGGCCACGGCAGATCGAATTTGCCCGTCTGAATCTAAACTACACCGTGATGAGCAAGCGCAAGCTGCTGCAACTGGTGCAGGAAAATCACGTCAGCGGCTGGGATGATCCGCGCTTGCCCACGATCTCCGGTCTGCGGCGCCGTGGGTATCCGGCGGCGGCAATCGTCCATTTCTGCAAACGGGTAGGCATCACAAAATTCAAAGGCACCACGGATTTCTCTCTATTAGAATTTGATGTACGGGATTTCCTGAATCACTCCGCGCCGCGTCGCATGGCTGTGTTAGATCCAGTGAAAGTCGTGTTAGCAAATTGGTCTGCGGAGCCACTCACTAGCGTGGAGGTGCCGAATCATCCGCAACAACCGGAAATGGGAAATCGCAATGTGCCGATATCCAACGAAGTTTGGATCGAGCGGGAAGATTTTATGGAATTTCCTGAGAAAAAATTCTACCGCCTCGGCCCGGATCGATACGTTAGGCTTAAAGGAGGCCACATCATTCGTTGCGCTGGATTTGAGAAAGATGCATCGGGAAATATCTCACTGATCCGTGCAGAGATTCTCCCTGGTACAGTCGGCGTGGATTCTCCCGAAGGCGTGGAGTGCCGCGCAGCCATTCATTGGGTGGATGTCGCCAGTGGCGCTGATGCAGAAGTGCGAATCTATGATCGCCTCTTCAATGTGGAAGATCCAGACGCCGCCGAAGGAGGATTCCTCTCAGTCATCAATCCAGACTCTTTGAAAATGGTGGCTGCGAAGGTCGAGCCATCATTAGCGAATGAGGTGAAGGAGTTTTCCTGCCAATTCGAGCGTGTCGGCTACTTCGTCGCAGATTCCAAAGATCACCAACAAGGAACCCGGCCCGTCTTCAATCGCACCGTCGGGTTGCGCGATACGTGGGCCAAGCTTTCCGCGAGCAACGCGCGAGGTCGCTGATAAGATCGTTTCGGGCGCTCTCCTTCGACCGCGTGTATCTGCGAGATGGCGCCGGGGGGACTCGATGATCGGCAACATCAAAGTCATCAGCGGCACCGCGCACCCGCAGCTCGCGCGCGACATCTGCCGCCACCTCGGGATCGATCTGTGCCCGTCGAGCGTGGTGCGCTTCTCGAACGAGAACATGCTCGTGCAGATCGAGGAGAACGTGCGCGAGGCGGATGTGTTCGTGATCCAGCCTTCGTGCGCGCCCGTCTCCGACGGAATCGTCGAGCTGCTGATCACGATCGACGCGCTGAAGCACGCGAGTGCGGGGCGCATTACCGCGGTGCTGCCCTACTTCCCGTACACGCGCTCGGACAAGAAGGATCGCCCGCGCATCTCGATCACTGCGCGCCTGATGGCCGACCTACTCGAGACTGCGGGCGCGAATCGCGTGCTGACGATGGACCTCCACTCGCCGCAGGTGCAGGGCTTCTTCCGCATGCCGACGGATCAGCTCAACGCGGCCCCGATCCTGTGCGACCACCTGCGCTCGACGCGCGACCTCTCGAACTACGTGCTCGTGGCCGGCGACGTCGGCGAGTCCAAAGAGATC
>JAAURL010000183.1 GCA_012032235.1 Akkermansiaceae bacterium
TAACTAGTCCTAGGAAATCCAGCTGTTAGCATTCCGATCGGAATTAAAGAAATTTCATTGAAGTGAGTGATACGTAGCTCAGTGCGAATTTCTAGGAAAGAAATTTCAATTAGTCGCAGATTTTACCTCCGCCGATTCTAAATGGGCGAGCGCCTTTTGATAGCTAGCATTTGCTAAATAGTGCCGCAGCTGTGCATCCAGCTCTGTCCGATGCGCTGTAGTCCATTTGGAAATTTCTTCAGAAACATTTTGCAATGCCGCCAAATGCCCTGCTCCATCGCGGTCCCGCCAAGCGTGGTCTGCGATGATGGATAGACGACTGCGAAGGAGCTTGGCTAGATGGCTGGGCATGATGTTAGGAAAGAATCGGCGATTCGTGCCGCTACTTTCAGAAATGAATCGCGTGGCCTTCCGCAGCCAAGGTCGCTTCGTGAATGACTTCTGACATCGTCGGGTGAGCGTGAATCGTTGCGTGGATTTCCTCGCCAGTGAGTTCTTGATCCAGAGCCAGTCCCATTTCGGCGATCAGCTCGGTGGCGTTTTCACCGATGATGTGTGCACCCAGAAGTTCACCATGTTTCTTGCCGAAAAGAAGCTTCGCAAAGCCTTCTGGTTCTCCCGCTGCGATTGCCTTTCCGATTGCGACGAATGGGATTTTCCCGACGGTGTATTCGATTCCTTCCGCCTTCAGCGCACGTTCGGTTTTACCGACGGATGCGACCTGTGGGTGGCAATAAGTGCAGCCAGGGAAATTGTTGACTTTGCGTGGTTTGTGGCCCGGGACGTAAAGTCCTTCGACGGCTTGAACCGCCTCGAAAGACGCAACGTGTGCTAGCCATGGTGGCCCGGTGATGTCACCAGCTGCGTAGACGCCTGGGATGGATGTTTCGTAACGGCCACCGACATTGATATAACCGCGATCTGATAAAGCAGGTTGTTGCCCGCCGGGGAGCACGGGCTGAATCCCAATCGCGACAAGGCAAACTTCTGCGCTAAGCGTGCCGTTTTCTTTTGGACCTTCGACAGTGAGCTCGACATGGGTTCCTTTATCCACCATCGCGGTGATCTTGGTATTTGTTAGGCAACGGATGCCTTGTTTAATGAGAGATTTTTCTAAAGCGTCGCCCACTTCGTCATCCTCCACCGGAAGGATGCGTGGAGCCATTTCGACGAGCGTCACTTTGGTGCCAAATGCATTATAGATGTAGGCAAATTCCACACCAATGGCTCCAGCACCGATGATCAGCATCTCCTTCGGCTGTTGCGCGAGGACCATCGCCTCCTTTGAGCCGATGACTGATTTTCCGTTAAATGGCAGGCCGGGAAGGCCACGGCTCTTGCAGCCCGTGGTGATCAGAATGTCTTTTGCTTCGAGAACTTGAGTCGAACCATCAGCCGCTTTGACGCTGACCTTTCCAGTGCCTTCCACAGCGCCGAAGCCGCGAATGTAATCGATTTTGTTTTTCTTCAGGAGAAACTCGATGCCACCAGCGAGACGATCTGAAACTTTCCGGGAGCGCCCGACCACCGCTGACCAATCGTAGGAAAGACCTTCGATTTTCAGCCCAAATTCAGCGGCCTTGTGAGTGAGCATGTGATAGACCTCGGCATTTTTCAAAAGCGCCTTCGTCGGGATACAACCCCAGTTGAGGCAAGTTCCACCTGCTCGGTCTGCTTCGACACAGGCCACATTTTTTCCAAGTTGCGCCGCGCGAATCGCAGCAACATAGCCAGCAGGGCCGCCACCAATAACAATGAGATCGTATGCCATAAATTTTAGTTTGTCAGAGAATTCGCCCGAAATTGCCGCCACGCGACGAGATTGTCAAAGATCGAAAGGCAGAAATCACCAAATCGACGAAGGAGGATAGAAATTTCAGTGTTTGACCAGAGCCGCTGCGTAAAAGCCGTCATAACCCGTCGCCGCTGGAGAAACCGAATGCTCCTCCAATAATGTGAATTCCCCTGCGGCAAGGAGACTATCAATCGCAGCGCGGTTTTCTGAAGGAAGGATCGAGCACGTCGCATAAACGAGGCGTCCTCCGGGTTTGAGCATCATGGTGTAATTGGCGAGTAACTCCTTCTGAATACCGCGCAACCGATCCAGCTGGGCAGGCTTGAGACGCCATTTTAAATCTGGCTGGCGTTTCAAAGTGCCCAGCCCGGAGCAAGGCGCATCGATCAACAACCGATCTGCCACACCGACGAAATCCGAGGCGGTCGTTGCCACAATTTCTTTCGATTTCAGACATTTAGACGCTCCTGCTCGTTTCGCCCGGCGCTCTAATTCGGCGAGTTTTTTAGAATCGATGTCCATGCCAAAGACCCGGCCTTCATTTTTCATCAAAGCGGCTAAATGGAGAGATTTCCCCCCCGCTCCAGAACAGGCATCAATGATTCTCTCACCGGGCTGGGGATCAAGGAGCGGCGCGATCATTTGCGAGCCTGCGTCCTGGATTTCTACACGACCATTGAGGCGCAGCGTCTTTGGCAGCGCCTTACCTGGCGCTAAAACTAACGCATCCGGCAGCCCTGTAACCTCGTAGCAGCAATCTGGAAACTCACTAACCATTCAATCGCTTCTGGTCGCGTCGTTCGCAGTGTATTAACCCGTAAAAACACCGATGCGCGCTGATTGAGAGCAGAAAGTTCAGCATCCCAAGCTGCACCGAGTTCTGCCACGCCCAAGGCATCGATCCAATCTGGGATCGATTCGCGGATGGCGCGTGACTGGTTTACCAGTTCCGCTTCACGCTCCTTCATTTCTTCCGGTGACTTTCCGTTATAACTCCACCACTCCGGCAGATCGAATCCCATTCGGACCCATTGTGCCGCGCACAATGCCGTGGTCTCCTCGCTATCTGCTAGGAAACTAAGCGCCCGCCGCCAACGCGCTACTTCGAAGACCGTCTCCGCAATAAAGCTGCGATCCCGTTTCCCCCATTTCGGATTTTCTTCAAAAGCGGTCGCCAACTCGTGATCCAGAACTTTGTGCTCCCGAAAAACAGACTTTGCGATGGTAGAAGCGGCCTCAGCCAGGATGCGGTGCATTTTCATAAAAACGCACCCTCTTCTATTCTGAAGGAGCTGGCAAATGAAACGAAGCAATCATTTCCGCCTCCCCCTGAGATCACCTCACGCGCCCTAACAGCCAGGCTAACAAGTCGCTAATCGGAAGTCGTTCTTGCTCCATGGAGTCACGGTGGCGAATGGTGACGGTGTTTTTTAAATCATCTCCTTGTTCACCGAGAGTTTCAAAATCAACCGTGATACAGAATGGCGTGCCGACTTCGTCTTGGCGGCGGTAGCGACGGCCTACTGCGCCTGCATCGTCGTAAAAACGTTCATCCATGGCTGAAGCATTTTTTGGATTTCCCGGCAGATGCGAACTTGCTCCTCGTTCTTTTTCAGAAGCGGGAAAATCCCAACTTTGATCGGGGCCATGCGCGGGACAAAGCGCAACACTGTGCGAACGTCCTCCTTGCCTTTTTCGTCGGATAAAGTCTCCTCCTCAAAAGCTTCGCAAATTAGCGCTAAGACCGTGCGATCGCAGCCAGCGGATGGCTCCACCACGTGTGGGAGGAATTTCTCCTTCGTCTCCTCATCAAAGTAGACGAGCGATTTCCCAGCACCTTTTTCGTGCACACCGAGATCGTAATCTGTCCGATACGCCACTCCTTCCAGCTCCTGAACTCCGAAGGGAAATTCGTATTCGATGTCGTAAGTTTTCTGGGAATAGAAAGCACGCTCTCCATCGGGAATATCCAGAATATGGAGCTTTTCACGCGGGATTCCGATTTCTCCGTAAAACTTGAGCCGCTCTTCGAGCCACTCGTCGGTGAGGCGTAGGCCGTCGTTCGGGTGACAGAAATACTCGATCTCCATTTGCTCAAATTCCCGGGAGCGGAAGATGTAGTTGCGCGGGTTGATCTCGTTGCGGAACGATTTTCCCATCTGCGCGATGCCGAAAGGCAGCTTCACCCGGTTAGAATCTAGCACGTTCTTGTATTGGCAGAAAATCGACTGCGCGGTCTCGGGGCGGAGGTAGGCGATCGCCTTGGGATCGCTATCCGAAGCGAGGGCGCCAAGCTTGGTGGAAAGCATGAGGTCGAATGAGCGCGGCTCGGAAAGCATCACGCCGTTCTCGGGATTGTAGAGCGCGCCTTCGCGCGGGCCGGGTTGTGATGTCCGAGCACCGACGACGGGCTTGGAACCTTTTCCTAATAACTCTCGGTAAAATTGCGCGGCAAGTTTCTCAGCGGATCGCTCAGGATCTTGCTTGCCAGCGGAAATCAAGACGGTGATGGATTTATCACTAGTTTTTCCTGAGTTCTCATCACTGGCTCCTTGGAATGTGAACTCAGTTCCGGGCTCGGCAGCGGGCACTTGATCGGCGCGGAGGCGGGCTTTGGTGAGCGGGCACTCACTCATTGGGTCGTTAAATCCATCGACGTGACCGCTGGCTTTTAACACATCTTGATGGGTCAAAATCGCACCATCCATGCCGAGTACATCATCGCGCTCTTGCACCGTTCTCCGCCACCAATAATCTTTTAAATTCCGCTTTAATTCAGCGCCTAGCGGGCCGTAGTCCCAGCACCCGTTGAGGCCGCCGTAGAGTTCTCCCGCTTGGAAAATGAAGCCGCGGCGTTTGCACAGCGAAACGATTTTTTCCATGCGGGCGGGATCGGTGACATCTTTGTTAGCCATAAAATAAAAAGTTGAGGCGCGAAGGGGAAGCTATGAGATCCGGCTTGGCAAGTCCTTACGTGGGTTATGGATCAGCGAGTGGATAAAGTTTTCACCTCAGGATGCGCGATGAGCCTGAGATCTGAGGTAACCAAGGTGAGGCGGTATTGACGGGCAGTCGCACAAATGACCCGGTCCGCAGGGTCACCATGGAAATCCCGCAGACGGTAAGCATCGCAGGCAATTTGAGGAGTAATGGGAAGCAAGGTAATCGAGTGTAGCAGGGCGCGCTCAATCCATTCCTCTAGCGGAATACTGAGAAAATCCGGTGATTTTGACCACTTTTGAGCGACCTCAATGATGCTTTGCGGTGAAAGCGCTAAATTCGTTTGCGAGGCAATCAAGCTACGGACCGAAGACGCGATTTCTTCTACTAGAGACTGCACCAAACTTAGCCAGGCAATCGTATCCAGCAGATAAGTCATGGCAGGATCTTATTGGCAGGCTGCTCCTCCCAGTCTTCTGGAGCGAAGGTCGGTTCATCAAAATCAGCGCCCTTGATCCCAATCTGTAAATGCCGCAGACTACCCATTAAATCTGAAACTGTCCGAGAAGAATTGGTAGCAGCGTGGTGAGGCCGGACCACCTTGGCTACGACTTTTCCATGGCGAGTCAGCTCCAGTATGACATCTTCCTTCTCCACGGCACGAATTTCTTCAGCACAGTGCGCCTTAAACTCAGAGATAGAGATTTCTTTCAGTGTTATACGGAAAAGCTAGTTCAGATCTAAAAATAGGTCCATTTCCAAAATGCCTGCCTCCTTGGTTTTTTCCGTAATGAGAAATTGCGTTTCAGATCCCGTTTACCAAAACTCCACCTCATGATCCGTTGCCCGTGGCTCCCTGCCGACCGAGACTCTACTGCGAAATACCATGACACCGAGTGGGGCGTGCCGTCCCGGGCGTCATCTCGAAGGTGGTGATCACCGTTTGACCGGTGAAATCGCGGCGGATGGATGGCATCGGCTCCTCCCTGGCTGGCAGGCCCATCCTCGCACAGATTTCCGAGCGCCGCACCTGTCGCCAAGCGCGGTCCCGAGCGCTAGGATCGGCCGCAGCCGGAGGTGGCAGATGCGTCTTCTCGACCCCAACCACCCGTTCTCGCCGCACCCTGGCGGCGGTGGGCGACAGTGATCGCGCCAGCGCTCTGGGGCGGTGTTGGAACTCGCCTGGGGCAATCCTGGCTGGGCGATCCTGTTCGCCGCGGCTGCAGCCTACGCGCT
>JAAURL010000184.1 GCA_012032235.1 Akkermansiaceae bacterium
CTCATTCCGCCCTTACAGGACTCGGGAAAATTTTTCACTTCCAATCCCAGGGCTGCCGCTTCGCTCTGCCCTGGGCTATCTCATTTCGCCACGTTGTGGCTGAAGACGGGGCGTAATCATGATCCTCTTTTGTCTCGATGAGACATCTCTGCGGTCCTGAACAGTTACGACCTCGAATTCGGAAAGAAGATATCGCAATGGTATCGGTAAATTTTCATCAAGAATCACTGTTTTCACGGGCAATTTTTAGAAATTCGATAGCATCCTCTCTGTTTACCGAAGGAAAATGTTCCAAGAATAAATTTAGGGAATCTCCTGCGGCGATATAATCCAGCAGTGTTTGGGCGATGACCCGTGTGTTGGTGAATACCAGTGTGCCTCCAAGAACTTTCGGATCTGAATGTACCGGACTGTGATTTAACAGGATCATTACCAAAGATGATAGAATGCCATTGCTGCCCCGCAATATTTTAAATTCTCCCTCCCGGCTCAGAAATTTTGACAGCCCGGCATCGGTGAGTATGGTCCCGCCGTTCACACGAGTGATCCAAATTTTTTAAAATATGAGTACCGCAACCGCTGAAAAACACACCTTCCAAGCTGAAATCCAACAACTCCTCGATCTCGTTGTGCATTCTCTCTACACGGATAAGGAAATTTTCCTCCGTGAACTGATCTCGAATGCTTCCGATTCGATGGAAAAACTTCGCCATATCGAGGCGACGGAAAAGGACATCCACGAGCCGACGCTGCCGCTGGAAATTCACATCACCACGGATTCTGAGGCGAAAACAATCACCATTTCTGATCATGGGATCGGGATGACCCGCGAGGAGCTGGTGAAAAATCTAGGAACGATCGCCCATTCGGGAACGAAAGCATTTCTCAAATCGGTCAAAGACAGCGGGAGCACGCCGGGAAATATGATCGGCCAATTCGGCGTCGGATTTTACTCCGCCTTCATGGTGGCTGATGAAGTGAAAGTCCACACCCGCAGCTGGCGGAAAGATGGCGAGGAACTCGTCTGGATCAGTGACGGGAAAAGTGGCTATGAAATCGGAGAATCTCCCGGTCAATCACGCGGCGTGAAAATCGTGATGCATTTGAAAGAAGACCTCGCCGAATATGCGGAGGAAACTCGACTGAAACATCTGATCGAAACCTACAGCAACTTTGTCGGCTTCCCGATTTTGCTGAATGGGAAACGCATCAATGAAGTCGAGGCGCTGTGGCTGAAAAATAAATCGGAGATTTCGGACGACGAATACAAGGCGTTCTATCAGTTCGCCTGCAAAGCCTTCGACGAACCCGCCTACCGTCTCCATTTCAGTGCGGATGCGCCCATCACGATCAACTCTCTCATTTTCGTGCCGGGAGAAAATCCGGAGCGCATGGGCTTCGGGAAAGTCGATGGCGGCGTAGCTCTTTACTCGAAAAAAGTGCTCATCGATGCTGACCCGAAAGGCTTGCTCCCAGAGTGGATGCGCTTTGTCAAAGGCGTTGTCGATAGCGCAGACATTCCGCTGAATATCTCCCGGGAGACGATGCAGGATAGCGCGCTCGTTAGAAAAATCGGGAGTGTGATTAGCAAGCGCGTCATCAAAATGTTCGAGAAAGAAGCTGAAGCTGATCCCACAAAGTATCGCGACTTCTACCGCAAGTTTGATCGCTTTTTCAAAGAGGGAATTGCCAACGATTACTCCAACCGGGAGGCGCTGGCGAAGCTGCTTCGCTTTGAATCCTCCCTCACCGATCCCGGCTCCGTCTGTGGATTTGCCGATTACGTTTCCCGCGCAAAAGACGGGCAGGATAAAATTTTCTACCTCGTCGGCGCTAGCCGGGAGCAGGTCGAGAGCAGCCCCTACATCGAAGCATTCAAGGCGCGTGGCCTAGAGGTCGTTTATTTCACCGACGCGGTGGATGAATACGTCGTGGAATCGTTAGGAGAATTCGAAGGTAAAAAGTTAGTCTCGATTCGTCACGGCGGAGTCGATCTGGATGATCATGCGCCAGAAGGAGAATCCCTATCAGAAGAAAAAACGAAGGAGCTGTGTGATTTCCTAAAAGCCGAACTGGGAGACCGGGTCACGGCTGTCGCCAGCGGAAAGCGTCTCGTCGATAGTCCAGTGATCGCTCTAGTTCCTAGCGATGGCATGAGTCCGCAAATGCGCCAAATGATGAAGGCGATGGATGAAAATTTCAAAGACGAGATCAAAGTAGAGCTGGAAATCAACCCGCGCCATCCTCTCGTCAAAAAGCTGTCTGAAGCGAAAGCGGCGAATCCAGAATTAGCGAAGCTGGTATCGCTCCAGTTGTTAGATAACGCGCTGATCGCAGCCGGCCTGTTAGAGGATGCCCGCGATACAGTCTCCCGCATGAACACGCTGATGGAAAAAGCGATGGGAGCTTAAAGAATGAAAGTCCGGAAAAAGAAATCGACCTTTTCGTCGCAGGTTTCAGACTCCGGCCATGTCCGGTCGCGCTGATCTCCAAAATTTATCACTCCTCGGGAAATCCGAGAATCGCCTCCCTGCGAGTCCAGACGAGGCGCGGCTCGACGTTTTCCCGAATCTCCGCCCTGGCCGACTTTACTGGATCACGCTGAATTGCCCCGAATTCTCCTCGCTTTGCCCCGTCACCGGGCAACCCGATAGCGCGAAAATTATCATCCGCTATGTGCCGGGAGAAATGTGTGTGGAAACGAAGAGCCTGAAATTTTACCTCGCCTCATTCCGCAATCAGCCTGCTTTCAACGAGGAAATCGTCAATCGCATCCTCGATGATCTCGTGAAAATCATGAAGCCACAGCAGCTCATCGTCCGTGGCGAATTCGCACCACGTGGTGGTATCCAGCTGACGACGGAAGCGACTTTTCCCGATACGCTCGCAGAGAAATCATGAAAGTCTGCGTGCTATTGAGCGGAGGGATGGACTCGGTCGCCGCGTTTTACGAGGTGCTCGGCCAACACGAGGTCACCGCGTGTTTATCCTTTGACTACGGAGCCAAACACAACGCTTGCGAGATTCCTTTCGCGAAGCTCCATGCCGAGCGAAACGGAATTCATCATCAGGTGATTTTGTTAGATTTTATCAATCAGCTTTTTAAATCTGATCTTTTAAAATCTGGCGGCCAAATCCCTGATGGGCATTACGCGGAGGAATCGATGAAGCAAACCGTCGTCCCATTTCGCAATGGCATCATGCTTTCTATCGCCGCTGGCTATGCGGAAAGCCGCGACGCGGAAGGCTTGGTCATCGCCGCTCATTCCGGCGATCACGCCATTTACCCTGATTGCCGGGAGCCATTCATGCTAGCCATGGCCAGCGCGATTCACGAAGGCACCTACGCAAAAATTCAACTCCTGCGTCCCTTCATTGCCATGGATAAAACGGCCATCGCCCGCCGTGGCTGCGAGTTGGGAATCGATTTTTCTGAAACTTGGTCCTGCTACAAAGGAGGCGATATCCATTGCGGAACCTGTGGCACCTGTGTCGAACGCCGCGAAGCATTTCTGTTAGCTGGACTCTCAGACCCCACTTGCTACGAACAAACTCCGGAGCTGCCAAAAATACAGCGCTGATCATGGGAGAAGGAAATCCACGATTTCTCCCGCTTCTCTAAAAACTCGTAACTCACTGACTTTTTCATGCCCTACCGAATCTGCAAATCCCTAGAAGTGGAAAATGGTCACATGCTCACCAAGCATCCTGACAAATGCCGCTTTCCACACGGTCACACGAGAAAGGTAGAATTCGTCATCGAGGCAGATGAGTTGGATGAAAATCAAATGGTCTGCGATTTCAAAATCGTCAAAGACGCGATTGGTGATTGGTTAGATACCTACGACCATGCCCTTTGCATGAATACCGCAGATCCTGCTTACGAAGATTTTAAGGCCCGTTACGGGGACCGCGTGATCGGCTTTGAAAACCAAGATCCTACGACAGAGCTGATGGCGCGCACGATTTCGATCATACCGAAAATCTCTTGCCGCGTATGCCCTGCGTTCCGATAGGCGCTATCTTTTGCGGCCCGATGTGCGGCTAGTGAAAGTCCGCGTTTGGGAGACATCTTCCTCTTGGGCGGAATACGGTAAATAACTTCTAACATCATGCCTAAAAAGACATCTCTGCCAGACATTCAGGCGACGCCAGACACGCGTGGCATTGCGATTAACCAAGTCGGTGTTTCGGATCTGCGGTATCCCATTCATGTGTTAGATCACGATGGAAAGCCATTTCCTACCGTCGCGAAAATCGCCATGTCCGTGCATTTGCCACATCATTTTAAAGGCACCCATATGAGCCGTTTTCTAGAAGTGCTCAGCGAACATGAAGATGAAGTCACGACGCAAACTTTGCCTAACATTTTGCACGATTAAAGAAACGTCTCGATGCAGAGGAAGCTCACATTGAAGTCGCCTTTACCTATTTTGTGCAAAAGAAAGCTCCGGTTTCTGGCGCGGCTGCGAAGGTTGGCTGCGATTGTATTTTAAAAGGGATTTCTAACGGAAAAGTGGATGATCTCGTTCTCTGTGTCACGGTTCCTGTTACCACGCTGTGCCCATGCAGCAAAGAAATCAGCGAATATGGCGCGCACAATCAGCGTGGTTACGTGACTTTGGAAGTCCGCCCAAAACCGAAGAAAGGCGGCTGGGAATTAATTCTCATTGAAGATCTCATCGCCATCGCTGAGAAATCCGGTTCCGCTCCACTTTACGCGCTCCTCAAACGTACCGATGAGCGCTTCGTGACGATGCAGGCTTATGATAATCCCGTCTTCGTCGAGGATGTTGTTAGAAATGCTGCCGCCTTGCTCCGCGCTGATGATCGAGTCGCCTCCTTCACCGTGAAAGCAGTGAACCACGAGAGCATCCATGATCATAATGCCTTTGCCACCATCATTAGTGGTTAAGAGATTTTGAAATCAACCATACCTCGGGTTTATTTTTATGAAGATCATCCCGCTGGAAATTTTGCTAAATGGCTATGTTCAGGGGATTTTCCCCATGGCGCAGGACGGTGAGATTCATTGGTTTTCTCCTGAGCAGCGCGGATTGATTCCGTTAGATGATCGCTTTCACATCCCGCATGGATTGAAAAAGAGCATAAAGCAAAAGCCCTTCGAGGTGAAATGGGACACCGCTTTCCGTGATGTCATGTTAGGCTGTGCGGAGCGCGAGGAAACATGGATCGACGATGTAATTTTAGAGAGTTACTGCGCGCTCCATCAGGCCGGCTTCGCGCATTCAGTGGAGTGCTGGGATGCAGACGGTTTGCAGGGCGGTCTCTACGGCGTCGCCTTGCCGGGAGTTTTCTTCGGTGAAAGCATGTTCTCTCGGAAAACGGACGCCTCGAAAATCGCCTTAGTCGCATTGGTTGAAAGGCTAAGACTCAAAAATTTCCAGATGCTAGATACCCAGTGGATGACGGATCATCTGAGACAATTTGGTGGCTACGAGCTTTCACGAAAGGAGTATCAGGATGCACTCCAGCGAGCTCTCATTCGCAGCGAGAAATAATTTTTCATTTCAGAGAAATTTACGCTTCCCGTGCCCGCTGGAATGAGGATACTCCGCCCGTCCTTAAGGATTTGGCCGGCTTAGCTCAGTGGTAGAGCAACTGATTTGTAATCAGTAGGTCATCAGTTCGACTCTGATAGCCGGCTCCATGATAGAATTCTGGATATTAATCAGTTATAGGTTTTCTATATTATCGATTTTCTGGATGGATTTCCCCCTCTATACCGTTTGCAAAAAGTCTGTGTGAGAATTCTTCTCGGAGAGCGATCCCTGCCCACAATGGTGGGAGAGAAAGGCAGGGACGCGGATAAAAAAGGCAGGGACGGATCTCCGAGCCGTCCGGAATTTTCAGAAGGACCGCTCGGAGAGCGGTCCCTGCCTCGCGATTCAGGCTTTGACGTGACGCGGTAGTTGCTCAGGATCATCG
>JAAURL010000185.1 GCA_012032235.1 Akkermansiaceae bacterium
CCACGCCACAGACACCCCAGTGGCCCACCGTTCTTGCCGAATACCGTCTTTAAGCCATCTTAAATATAAGCGGAACCTGTCCACTTTTGCTCAGACAATTAATTCCACTTTTGCTCAGTCGCCGACACCTTTGAACTCCAAGATTGACATCTCTCGCAAAAACTGTTCAAAAGAACTATTTAAAGCCAATCTTCGTCGATTTCTTTGCCGGCAGCGGCCTTGTCACCCAAGGAGCCAAGCACGCCTGCGCTCCGGTGTGGTCCAACGACATCTGCCCGAAGAAGGCAGCCAGCTACACCGCCAACCACGGCGACCATTTCCATCCATGAAAAACTACCCTCAATGGCTGGACGAGCAGCTTCGCCTCCGAAAGCCAGCTGCAAACGCTCCCATGGTGCTCGATCTCTTCGCTGGCTGTGGTGGCCTCGCCTTGGGCTTTGAAGCCGCAGCATTCCATACCCTCGGTTACGAGATGCTTCCGGACGCTTGCGAGACCTATAACCGCAACCTCCACGGAGAATGCCGTTGCGAGTTCCTAGATGAGAACACCGATTACGGCATCAAGCCCGAGGTAATCATCGGTGGTCCGCCTTGCCAGCCATTCAGTGTTGGCGGACTCCAGATGGGTCACAAGGATACCCGCGATGGATTTCCAGCTTACCTTTCCGCCGTCAAACGCCTGCGCCCCCGCCTCGCGATTTTCGAGAATGTCCGCGGCATGTTCTATCGTGGGCTTCCTTACCTGGAGCAAATCACCGCCTGCCTTGAGGAAATGGGATACTTGGTCGAGTGCCAAATTCTCAAAGCAGTGGATTACGGCGTGCTCCAACGCCGCGAGCGTCTTTTCGTCGTGGCCCATCGAGGACACTGGAAGTTTCCGGAAGCCACCATTTCTTCCCCCGTGACTGCCGGTGGCGCGGTCGGCGACCTGATCAAAATTATGCCGCCGAATCCGAAGTTTCTCACGGCCAGCATGGACACCTACGTCGCCAAATATGAAAAAGCCTCCAAGTGCATCCGCCCTCGGGATCTTCACCTCGACCAGCCCGCAAGAACCGTCACCTGCCGGAACCTGAACGGAGCGACCGGAGACATGATGCGCATCGATCTGAAAGACGGTCGCCGCCGCCGCATCACCGTCCGCGAAGGAGCCAGACTCCAGAGCTTCCCGGATTGGTTCGAATTCGCAGGTGCCGAGGGAAGCCAGTACAACCAAGTCGGCAATGCCGTCCCTCCAATTCTCGCCAAAGCGGTGGCCAATGCTGTCATCTCTTACCTGGCCCAACCCGATTTGACCGCCGCCCAACTCCGCTCGCACCGCGCCGCCCGCCAAAAATCATTCAGCTTCCTTGACGAGATCGACGCCGCATGAGTGCCAAACCCGATGATTCGTTTGACGCTGAAGCTAAGGTCGCCGGAGCGGCTGCCATCCTATCAGCCATCGATTTCCCGCTCGGAAAAGATGAATTCCGCACCAAGCTCCGCCAGGACCGCATCTGCCAAATTCTCCTCGCCGTCGCGGACCTCACTCCGACCACGCCTTGGAAATCGGCAAAAGTTTATGGCAACGAAAAGGCATCCCACGCACCCAGATCTCGCGACATCATTATTTTTCTAAACAAGCACTACGGAACTTCCATCAGCTCTGGCTCCTACGACGACATCCGGCGCAAAAATCTCGACTATCTGGTGGAAGCGGGCCTTATCGTGTCATCTGCCCGCCGAGAAGGAGCCAGCACCAATGACGGCACCCGCGGTTACGCCATCAGCAAAGAAGCGGCATCACTCCTGCACGGATACGGTTCCAGCAAATGGCCAGCTCTGGTAAAACAGTTTCGCAGGTCTCACTTACCACTGCCCTGCAACGTCCGGCGAAGAAGAGGATTGTCGAAGTCACCTTTCCCGATGGCCAGACGGTCCAACTCTCGGCAGGCCCTCATAACAGGATCCAAAAGTCCGTGATCGAGGAATTCCTTCCGCAATTTACTAAAAAACCTCGGGTACTCTATCTCGGCGATACGGCGAAAAAGGATCTGGTGGTGGATCGCCCGCGTCTTGAAGCCCTCGGCGTTGATCTCAACCAACACGACCGGCTGCCGGATATCATCGTGCTGGACGAAGCGAGGAATTGGCTATTTCTCATCGAAGCTGTTCATTCATCGAACCCCGTTAGTCCGCTCCGACATCTGGCACTGGAACGCCTAACTGCGAAATGCAAACTCGGCAAAGTCTTTGTCAGTGCCTTCGAAAACTTCAAATCCTTCGCAAAGTGGGCTCCCGGAATCAGTTGGGAAACAGAAATCTGGGTCGCCGACAACCCGACACACACATGATCCATTACAACGGCGATCGGTTTTATGGTCCAAGAGAGGGCTAAACCGCGAAAATCTAATTTCAGATTTTTCCGCAGCGTCGAAGCCCGCAGGTGGTTGATCCCCGCCGCACGCTTCGGCCTCATTAAACGCTTCACCTCGCTGCATCCGGAAATGAAGTAATCAGGTCTCTCGTATGGCCTTCCCGTTTCGAGGTGCTATCATCTCGTTGTGAAATCTCTCCGTATTTTTTACAGGGCGCAAGCGGACTTGCTCTTTATCATCACGTGATGAGATCCGAACGGCGATTTTAGGCACCTAACCTCGAAGAAAACGATTCCGGAACCAAATAAGAAATCCATTCAACAGCTTTACTCCATGAATTCCCTACCGCCTATTTTAGAGATTGCTGTCATCGGCGGCGGCGCATCTGGGTTTTTCACGGCTTTGCAGTGTGCGGAATTGGCACCTGATCGAAGCATCGCAATTTTGAAAAAGGCTCACATTTCCTGCAAAGGTGAAGATCTCTGGCGGGGGCGCTGCAATGTCACACACGCTTGTTTCGAGCCGAAGGAACTTGCCAAAAACTACCCACGCGGCTCGCGGGAATTGCTGGCTGCTTTTCTCGTTGGCAACCGACCGATACGATCGACTGGTTCGCGCGCTTCGGTGTGACGCTGAAGGCGGAGGCGGATGGACGGATGTTTCCCACCACGGATCGTTCTGACACGGTCATTGATTGCTTTTTAAATCGTGCCCGCGAATGCCGTATTCCATTATTTCGGAATCATCCGTTGATCGGGATTCGCCAAGGTGATGATGATTGTTTTGTGTTGGAATTCGGAAATGAAGTGGCTCCGGTGCTGGCACGCTCGGTTTGTTTTGCGACGGGTTCTCTGAAGGCCAGCCCACTGCTCACTCAGTTAGAAAAACTCAATCAGCCGACCGAGACGCTGGTGCCATCGCTCTTTGCATTTAATGTGAAAGATCCCCGCCTCAATGACTTGGCTGGAGTTGCTCACCCTTGGGTGGCGATTCGGAGAGAGGGGCAAAAATCCCCGCAGTTAGGGCCGTTGTTGATCACTCACCGCGGCGTCAGTGGCCCCGCCGTTTTGCGGCTTTCCGCTTGGGAAGCCCGTGAACTCGCACAGAGCGATCATCAATTTACGTTTTTGATCGATTGGTTACCAGAAATTGAAGTGGCGAAGCTCAAAGAGCGTTTTGCGGATATCCGCCAGAACCAAGGCGCAAAATTGATTCGTAACACGCCGATCCAGCCGATCCCGCGGAGGCTGTGGGAACGCATTGTGACTTGCTGCGGTATCGATGACCAAATCACTTGGGGGCATTTATCGAAAACAGCTATTCATAAACTGCTGGAAGCTTTGAAAGCTGCCAGCTTTCATGCGGAGGGAAAAACCACCAATAAAGATGAGTTTGTCACCGCGGGTGGCATCCAAAGGCACTCAATTGACTTTCGGACGATGGAAAGTCGGGTGACGCCGGGGCTTTTCTTTGTGGGTGAATGTCTCGACATCGACGGGATCACTGGCGGGTTTAATTTCCAGGCGGCATGGACGACGGCGCACATTGCTGCTACTGCGTTAGCGCGGCGCTAGCTGGAAATCAAATGAGCGTTGGTTTTCAACGCGATGGCGTGAGGAGAAAACTCAGCTGTCAGCTCTCTTTTTCCGCGCTGAGTCTGCTGGGGCGCTGCGCTTCTTGATCGGCTTCGAATTTCCGAGGAGCATTTGGACTTCTAGCGGATTAAGCGCGGCCCAAGTGCCGGGTTCTAGATCGCCTAACCACAATTCGCCGATGCGGACACGGAGCAGCTTGGTGACTTGGTAACCGAGAGATTCGAACATCACGCGGATTTGGCGTTTGGCTCCGTGATCGAGGACAATTTTAATCCGGCGCGCGGAAAGCCGCTCGATGGATTTTGCCTTCAGCTTTCCTTCCGTCGTGAAAACACCTTCCAGGAACTGATCGAGATGGGAATTCTCAAAAGCTTGATTCGAGGTGACCAAATACTCCTTCTCGACCGATTTCGACGGATGCATCAATTGCTGGGAAAGATCGCCATCATTGGTTAAAATCAGCAACCCTTCTGAGTCCCGATCTAGCCTACCGACGTGGTGCAGCGCATGTAACGATGCCGGAAGGAGCGTGTAAATCGTGTCGCGGCCCAGCTCATCTTCACGAGTGCAGACAAACCCACGAGGCTTGTGAAATGCGACAATCAGCACTTCACGCGGAGCGACTCGTTTTCCATCCACCCTCACGTGATCGCCGGGAGAAATCCTAGTTCCCATGTTGATGCAAGGAGTGCCATTGACCTCCACGCGCCCGGCCTGGATCAGTTCATCACAGGCACGGCGGGAGCCGACCGCACAGGAAGCGAGGTATTTATTGAGACGGGTGCCGTCGTTGGTAGCCATGGTAGGGAAATGCAAAAGGCGCGAAACCCGGTGGGATTCGCGCGTTTGAAAGAAATAGTGAAAGCCAGAGGATTAACCCTCGTGCTTGGTCTTTGGAAGGCCCACTGGGGACTTGCCAGCTTTCCACTCGCCGCGCTCTTTCAAGAGTTTGACGCGCTCAAAGCGCTTGAGGACGGAGCGTTTGCCACCGACGGTGGCGCTTGATTTAAGGCTGTTGTGCTTGGACATCTCGGAATGAGGTTAAAAATCGCGGGGAGGCGGAAGCTAGGGACGACTTTCCCGGCTGGCAATCCGAAAAAGGGGAAATTTTAAAAAAGAAATTTTTCGGGATTTGGGCAGATTGATTCTCCACGCAGCGTGAAGTCCGTGTCATGATCTATCCATGTTCTTGAAACCGCTTGGCGATTCTGCGTGGCTGGTCGAATTTCCGGGGAAATTTGGCCAAGATGCGCTGATGCAGGTGATGGGCATGGTTGCTGAATTGGCCAAAAATCGGCCCGCTGGCGTGCGGGATGTGGTTCCTTCGTTCAACACACTGGCGGTGCATTTTTCCGGGAGAAATGGGCTGGAGATCCGCGAGTGGATCGAAGCCGTCAAGGTGACAGATCATTTCCCTGAAGGCCGAGAGATCCAGATTCCCGTCTGCTACGGAGGAGAATTCGGGCCGGATTTGGAAACGGTGGCCCATGAAACGCATATGTCGAAAGAAGAGGTGATCGCGCTCCATAGCGGCGGGATTTACACAGTCGCGGCTATCGGTTTCTCTCCCGGATTTCCTTATTTGTTGGGCCTGCCAGAGAAGTTACATTTACCACGGAGGAAAACGCCCCGGCTTGGAGTGCCCGCAGGATCCGTGGCCATCGCCGGTCAACAAGCGGGAATTTATCCATTCTCCTCCCCAGGCGGCTGGCATGTACTCGGCAGGACGGACATCTCCCTATTCGATCCGCAAGCCACGCCTCCCGCTCTGCTAAAATCCGGTGATCGCCTGCGTTTCATCCCTGTCGGAAAATGCGGGGCGGTTGAAAAAATTTCCACCAAGGAAACGGCAGGGAGCGAGCGCTGGATCGATGTCATCCAGCCCGGCGCACTCACCACCGTGCAAGATCTGGGGAGACCTGGCTACGA
>JAAURL010000020.1 GCA_012032235.1 Akkermansiaceae bacterium
TGATTGTGAACAACTAGAGTGCAAGTCATTTACCAATGGATCGATTGATCAACTCTCTCCGTTTCCGCTTTCCCGCGGCGGATGGCAGACTAGTTTCCCGCCGACATGAGTAGCTGTGGGCCAAAAATGAAGATGGATCCGACCCTCCATCGGGAGAAAAAACCGGACTGGATCAAAGTGCGCTTGCCAAACAATCCGGCGTTTTGGTCCACAAAATCTCTCATTACAGATTTAAAATTGGTGACGGTTTGCGAAGAAGCGCAATGCCCGAATCGTTGGGAATGCTGGGGACAAGGCACCGCTACTTTCATGATCGCCGGTGATAAATGTACCCGAGCTTGTGGGTTTTGCGCAGTGAAGACCGCAAAGCCAGATTCCCTAGAATCCGACGAGCCAGCCCGTGTCGCCGAGGCCACTCGCCGCATGAATCTGCGCCACGTCGTGATTACGGCTGTGGCTCGCGACGATCTGCGTGACGGTGGAGCTGAGCATTTTAAGCAAACCATCGATGCTGTCCGCCAAGCAAATCCCGAAATCATCATTGAAGTGCTGGTCCCGGATTTCAATGATCGCGACTGGGCGCTTTCCATGGTGATGGATGCCCGCCCGCATATTTTTAATCACAATCTCGAAACCGTGGAACGGCTCACTCCATTGGTTCGCTCCCGCGCCCAATATCAGCGAAGTCTAACAGTTTTAAAAAAGGCGAAAGCGATGGTGAATGGCAAGGTCGCTACCAAAAGCGGCATCATGCTGGGTCTGGGCGAGCGCCGCGATGAAATCCTGCGCGCCATGGACGATCTGTTAGAGCACGATGTCACGGTGCTAACGATGGGCCAATATCTACGCCCGACTCCTAAGCATCTGCCTGTTGTGGAATACATTACGCCAGATGCTTTTGAGGAATATAAAACCATCGCCTTGGAAAAAGGTTTTCGTCACGTCGCCAGTGGGCCACTGGTTCGCAGCTCTTATCACGCTGCTGATTTCCGTCCAGAATTGGATGTGTTAGAAGCGATTGAGACCGACGTCCGCGCCGCCCAAGGGCTTGAACTCGGGCCAGAGCATCTTTCCCTGCCCACTCCAAAAGCGGCGATGATCAAAGCGATTGCCTAACTGTGATGCGCTATTGGTTAATCAAATCAGAGCCTGATGTTTTCGGGATTGATGATCTCGCGAAAGTAAAGCGCGAGCCATGGAACGGCGTTAGAAATTACCAAGCCCGCAACTACATGTGGAAAGAAATGCAGCCGGGAGATCTCGCGCTTTTCTATCATTCTAATGCGAAGCCACCTGGAATCACTGGTATAGCCCGCGTCATCGGCGAGCCATATCCAGATCCCACGCAGTTCGATCCCGAAAGTGAATATCTTGATCCCAAATCAAAACCGGAAAATCCACGCTGGTGGCTCACCGATTTCGAATTTGTCGGAAAATTTCAGGAAATGCTGACTTTGGAATCACTCAAAGCCGATACCCTCCTTTCGGAAATGTTAGTTTGCCAACGCGGCACCCGGCTTTCCATCACGCCTGTCGATCCATTGCATTACAAGCGAGTCTGCAAACTCGCTCAATGGAAGTAGAACGTGGCGATTTAGGATATTTCTGGATGGGGTGCGCACGCTTCTAGCGTGCTCCCTTCCGCATCCCTGCGGAAGGGTTTTGAAAGTATCCGCGCAGCGCAGATCGAATCTGAGATTCGAAAAATTCCCCAAATCAAGAAAGAGTTCACGAATTCAAGCGGCTCTGCGCGAGAATCCTAAAATCCACATCACTATGCCTTTAACAGTCTAATGGCACAGGCCTTGTAGTTGGGCTGGCGGGAGTGCGGGTCAAAGGAGGAATGCGTGAGCCGATTCATTTCCCGATAGTGCATGGGGACGAAAATTTGACCTTGTTGGACGGTAGGTGCTAGGTAAGCGGAGGCGGTTATTTGTCCACGGCGCGACTGAATGTGGACGGGATCTCCTTCCTTGAGATTCAGTTTTCTGGCGTCGGCAGGATGAATCTCCACGTAGACGTTTTCTGGATAAAGTTTCTTGAGAATATCAGATTTCCCGGTGCGTGATTGAGTGTGCCATTGGCTGCTGGTGCCGCGGCCAGTTAGCATGATGAAGGGAAATTCTTCATCGGGCGGCTCTGGCATTTCTTGGGGCGGGGAGAAGAGAATTTTCGCTTTCCCGTTGGGCGTGTAATAAATCCCGTCTTCAAATAGCCGTCGGGATTTTAGATTAGCGGATTGAGTTTTCATCCTCTCGTCGCCAGCTGGAAATGGCCATTGGATACCGCCGAGGTGATCGATCATTTCATAATCATCAATCCCGGTGATGTCGCATGGACGGTCTTTTGTTAGATCGCGCAGTAGTTTAAATGCGGCTTCTGGATGGGTCCATTTTTCAAACATCTCTCCGCAGCCCCAAGCATTGGCAATGAGACGGAAAATTCGGAAATCGGATAGTGCCAGGCCGGGAGCTTTGCGCACAGCCTTGAGCGTGCCAATGCGGCGCTCTGAGTTGATGAAGCAGCCGTCTTTTTCTCCCCAGCCTGCGGCGGGCAAGACGAGATCCGCCACCTGCGCACTTTCCGTGTTGTGATACATGTCTTGGACGACGAGAAATTCTAACTTTTCCCGCAATGCTGCGATGCGTCCTGAATTGGCCCACGAGTGAAATGGATTCGTTGCGATGATCCACAGCGCTTTGATTTTTCCTGATTCCGCAGCGGCTAAGATCTGATCATACGCCATCGAGTAATCGGAATTGATAGACTCCAACGGAATTCCCAGTCCTAGAGAGACTTTTTCCCGATGTTCTGGAACCGCGCAGTCGTGACCGCCGACGAGAGAAGTGGTGTTAGAAAATAATCGCGAACCCATCGCATTGCACTGACCTGTGATCGAGTTCGGCCCTGTGCCGGGCTTGCCTATATTTCCCGTGATGAGGCAAAGATTGATCATCGCCTGTGCCGTTCTCACACCTTCGTAAGATTGGTTGACGCCCATCGTCCACCACCAGGAAACGCGTTTTCCAGGTTCTGAAACGGCGCGGGCCAGTGTTTCGATCGTTTCCACGGATTGCCCCGTTTTCAGCGACGGAGGCGGGAGAATAGTCTTTGACGAATTCGGTGAATTCTTCGATGCCTTCGGTGTTTTCTATCGATTTTTTATCGATTCGACCATCGCGTAAAATGCAGTGAGCAATGGCGTATAAAAGAGCGAGATCGCCTTTTGGCTTTAGAGCGATGTGTTGTGTCGCGGCTTGTGCTGTCTCGGTAGCACGGGGATCGATGACGATGATTTTGGGGTTTCGCTGATTGCGCATCACGCGTTGCCACAAGATGGGATGGGCAATGCATAGATTTGCGCCGATCAAAATGATCACGTCCGATTCTTCGAAATCCGCATACGTCGCAGGAGGCGCGTCGAAGCCGAAGGATTGCTTATAAGCGACGACGGAAGTTGCCATGCATTGGCGCGTATTCGCATCGCAATGGAGAAAGCCCATGCCGAATTTATACAAACAGCCGAGAAAGGCCATTTCCTCGAAGGGGATTTGCCCGGTGGAAAGGAAGCCAACGGACTCGCGACCGTGCTCTGACTGGATCGTTTTCAATCGCGTGGTGAATGCATCCATGGCGGTGGCCCAATCGACAGGCTGGAGTTTGCCGGAGGCATCGCGCAGTAGTGGCGTAGTCGCACGGTCGGGAGAATCTAACGGGTCAAGCGCCTGCCAGCCTTTTGGGCAAGCCATGCCTAAATTGACCGGGTAGCCTGCTTGCGGGCTTAGATTGATCGCGTTTCCATGTTCATCGAGGTGTAGCTTGAGCTGACAGCCAGTCGCACAATATCCACAAATCGAGGTGACAGTGGAGCTGGGCTTGAGCCGGGATGGAATTTTGCCGAGACCAAAATCGCCAGGTTCTTGCACTAAATCACGGGTGAGGGGACCGGTGTGCTGCTTGAGAAAACGAGTTAAAATGGGTGGCGTGCTTAGCATCTGGATGAATTTTAGCACTACATCGGCCAGATCCGACCACGAACTATCGCCCAAGACGGGAGAATTCTCATGGATACTATGAAATAGACTAATTCTATTGGTTTTCTGACGATTCAGTTGCCAAACTAATTCCACAGACCTTCAATTCGGGCTCATTTTTCCCTCTATCAATCAATGGAACTCTCTGTGCACACACCAATGGGCCTCATCCTAGAAACGATGCCCGGAGCGCGGCGTGCGATTTTTGCACGCTATCACTTGGGTGGCTGTCAGAGTTGCGCTTTTTCGAATGAAGAAACGTTGGCTCAGTTATGTGCCCGCTCGGAAATTCCTGTCGATGAAATGTTGACGCATTTGCTGGCCAGCCACGTTCATGACTCTGAGATGCTGATTGAGCCTTCAGCCGCTCAGGAGAAATTAAACGAAATGCGTTTTGTGGATCTGCGGACTCGCGAAGAGCACGAGGCAGTTTCCATCGCGGGATCGGAGTTTTTTACCCAAGAACTCCAGCAGCAGATTTTCGCTGGTGACTCGAATGCCAGAATCGTTTTATACGATCACCTCGGCAAAAGCGTGCTCGATCAAGTTGCGTGGTTTCGAGGTCATGGTTTAAGGGAAACTTACGGTCTCCGTGGCGGCATTGATGCATGGAGTCAAGAAGTTGACCGTTCCATCCAGCGGTATCGCATCGAAATGGACGATTCGTGAGGTCCTCCGCGGCTGACTTTTAGAAAAAATCCATCTCTCGGAGATTTCTTGTTGGAATACCTTGCGTTTTGAGGCGCTCCTTTCCATCTTCCGCGCCATGCATCCAGATGTGGCAAAATTGGTAGAAGCGGGACGAATTCCCCAACCTGTCGGCGAACGACTTTCACAACTCGCTCCGGGAAACTTTTGCGTCCACAAATCCTTCGGTGCCGGAAAAGTGGTGGACTGGGATTTACCCGGAAAAAAAGTAACCATTGATTTCGAGAAATCCACCGGGCAGGTCATGGAGCTCCAATTCGCATTCCAGAAGACGGAATGGATTCCAGCAGATGACTTTAGAGCCGTCAAAATTGAGCAAGTCGAAGAACTCCGCACCCTAGTCAAAAGTGATCCGCTCAAGCTGCTGGTTCACCTACTGGAAAGTCACGGCGGAAGTTTGAGCGCGGATGGTCTTGAAAAGGAACTTTCCGGGGCTGTCATCCCGGCTGCGGCTTATAAAAAATGGTGGGATTCTGCAAAGAAGACGCTCAAGGAAAGCCGTCTCGCCGTGATTCCTGGAAAACGCACAGAGCCGATTGTGCTGAGAACTGGTGACCGCTCGCCGGCGCAGGCGCTCGTCGCCGATTTCGAAGCTGCTCGGGACATCAAGGGCATGATTCGCGCCTTAGAAGCAATCGCCGCTGATATCGGCGCTTTCGAAAGTGACACTGATTCGCTGAAGCGTTTGCTCAACGACATCGACGAAGGCGCGAAAAAAGCCGCCCGTGTCCAGCTGGGCCAAGCCTTACAACTCGTCGCAGCTCGCGATGAAGTAATCGGCTCTTCCAAATCCATTGAGCTGAATGACAACGCTGTCCGACTTTCTGACTTGCTCCTTTCTTCCGATGTGACTCGTCTAGCTGATGAAGCAGGTGCGCTGCCATCTAGCCGCCAACGTGCTGTTTATGAAGCATTTCCAAGTGCTTTTGGTGACGAATGGGTGAGCAAAATGGTGCAGGTCTTCGACCGTGTCGGAGCCCGTGGTGTTACTGAAATCGCTCGAATTCTCTCCGAGCGCGATGCGATGCCAGCGCTAGTCAATCACTTGCGCTCCGCGATTGCCCGTCGTGCGCTGGGACCTGACGCTCTCATCTGGGTTTGCCGCGAGCGCAAATCTGCCTCTGCGGAAATCTTCAGCGCCGATGTCGGAGCCTCCATCTTGAATTTATTAGAGAACGATCACCTCTCCGACGGCCCTCGTAAAACCTCGCGTCTTCAAAGTCTGCTAGGTGATGACAAAACGCTCCTCACGGATCTAGTCAGCATCATGGACGTCAACGAAGCTCGGAATTTCGGTCGTCGTCTTCTCGATTGCCCGGTTTTTGCTGAGTTAGAAAAAAAATCGCTCATGGCCCGCATCATCAAAGCGCGTCCAGAGACTGTCGAGCTCGTGAACGGCCAAAACGCAGGGAAGCGTCCAGAAGAACCGCTCCTCGTTTCCTGGGAGAGCCTAGAAAAGAAAAAGGCCGAACTCGACGACATCATTCGCAATAAAATTCCGCAGAACCTAAATGACATTAAAATCGCGCGCTCTTACGGCGATCTTCGGGAGAATTTCGAATACAAATCTGCCAAAGATTTGGAGAAATACCTAGCCCACCGCCGCAACGCGCTGGACAAGGAAATCACTCTCGCACGCGGCACGGATTTCAAAGGCTCCGACGCAAAAACTGTCAACATCGGCACCGTCGTGACAATGACAGATGCTGCTGGCGCGGAAATCACGATGACTGTCCTCGGTGCCTGGGATTCCATTCCCGAGACGAAAACGGTTTCCTATCTTTCTGAGGTTGGCAAAGCCCTCGTAGGCCGCGCACCGGGAGACACCGTCCAAGTTCGCGATGAAACGACCGAGCAAATGCAAACACTCACCATCCGCTCGATTCGTGCTTTTAATCCCTAATTCATTTTTAAACCCTAAAACTATCTAACAAAAACTAATTATGGACTACACCACCATTGTTGAAATCCGCGGTCGCGAAGTGATCGATTCCCGTGGCAACCCTACTGTTGAAGTTGACGTCATCCTAGAAGGCGGCGCTACCGGTCGTGCAGCTGTTCCTTCCGGAGCTTCCACAGGTGAGCACGAAGCCGTAGAACTCCGCGACGGAGATAAAAATCGTTATCTAGGAAAGGGCGTGCTCAAAGCTGTCGAAAACGTGAACGCTAAAATCGCTCCTGAAATTCTCGGTTTCTGCGCGACAGAGCAAGCTGCGATCGACGCTGCGATGATCGCTCTCGACGGCTCTAAAACCAAAAAAGTTCTCGGTGCCAACGCAATCTTGGGCGTTTCTATGGCTGTCGCAAAAGCAGCAGCATCCCAGCTCGGCGTGCCGCTTTATAAATATCTCGGCGGTCCAAATGCCAAGGTTCTCCCTGTGCCAATGATGAACATCATCAATGGTGGTGCTCACTCCGACGCTCCGATTGATTTCCAGGAATTCATGATCGTCCCGATTGGCGCTCCTACATTCCGCGAGTCTCTCCGCTACGGCGCGGAAGTTTTCCATGCGCTCAAGAAAGTTCTCCATGACCGTGGTCTTTCCACTGCCGTGGGTGATGAAGGTGGCTTCGCTCCTGCGCTCAAGGGAGCAGAAGATGCTCTCGGCGTGATTGCTCAAGCGGTCGAAAAAGCTGGCTACAAGCTCGGCACAGACATCGCCATCGCGCTCGACGTGGCGGCTTCGGAATTTTTCGATGCAAAGAAGAACGCATACGTTTTCAAAAAATCGGATAAGTCGGAGAAGAGCGCCGAAGAGCTCGTCGCCTACTATGCAGGCCTCAAGGCAAACTACCCGATCATTTCCATCGAAGACGGCTGCGCCGAAAACGACTGGGATGGTTGGAAAATCATCACCGAAAAACTCGGGAAAACCACTCAGCTGGTGGGAGATGATCTCTTCGTCACCAACGTCGATTTCCTAAGCAAAGGCATCAAGATGGGCGTGGCGAATTCAATTCTCGTCAAGGTGAACCAAATCGGCTCCCTCACAGAGACTTTTGATGCTGTCGAACTCGCTAAGGAAAATGCATACACCGCCGTCCTCAGCCACCGCTCTGGGGAGACAGAAGACAGCACGATCGCAGACATCGCTGTGGCGACAAACTGTGGGCAAATCAAAACTGGCTCGATGAGCCGCTCCGACCGTATTGCAAAATACAATCAACTCCTCCGCATTGAAGAGGAATTGGGCGATGATGCCGTTTTCGGAATCAAAAAGCTCAAAGTGCTAGGCTACTAAGTCCGGGGAAAATCACAAAAAAGGCGACTTCTGCACCAAGAGGTCGCCTTTTCTATTTGTGAAGTTTCGCAATGATGCCACGTGAAACCGCCGAGAAACCTATCCAATCAAACGGATCGTTTGAATTGCGATCATAAAACTAGGGTAAGCGTCCTACGAAGCACAATGGAAGCGAATCTAACAGACGTGTAGCGCCAGGCTGTCTACGAAGTGTATTCCAAAAACCCGAATGCCAAGCCAGAAGCATTGAAAGGCATCCTCACGGACGATCAGATCAAGCATTTGAGTAAATAGAGCCTATTATTTTGCCTGAATAAAATCGACCAGATCCTTTCGGCATTTCAGTAAATCGGGAGGATTGAGGTAGAACATGTGGCCACCGTCATAAAACGTGGTCGCGATATTTTTTCGCGCTTGATCTGATAGATTCAATAAATGCCTAACAGAATGAGCCATGCCTTCAGGAGGAGTCGCTAGATCGGTTTTTCCGCCCATGATCAGAACACGTAGCTTTGGATTATCCCGCATGGCAGTGGCTAGACGATCACTCACATTGACGACTTCATTTTCTGCATCCCAACGCCAGGGGCGAACTTTCTCGGTGAGGATTTCGTATGGTTGATCTTCTTTATAGCCTAAGCCTTTTGCTAAATAATCCATCATTGCTGTGGAAATGCTCCATAGGCGAGGGCGTAAGACGGATCGTAATCGGGAGCTTCGTCCGCTGGATCTGTGGCATCCCAGGCGACTCGGGCATCGAAACGTCCTACAACTTTTCCCTCCTTACGCAAAAGCTCACCACGGAAAAAACTAGGATCTAGGCGTAGATCATGGACCAGACAAGTCGCCGTATCGATACCGGTGAACGCTGACATTTTCTGAGCGATTTTCTCCCGGTCGGCTTGCTCTAAATCCGCTCCTTTGAGCAAAGCAGCGGCGTATTCTCCAAAGGCAAAAGCGGTGCTTTCTTTCATTAGCACATCGCGGTCACCTTGGAGTTTCTTGTGAAAATGAGCCGTGCCTGTGAATGTCGGCAAATAGACCTGATAGGCCAGATCATTGCCTTGCGCAGCTCTCAAAGTGGAAAAATCTAACAGCGAGGAAAGCAGGATCACGCCATTGAGCTGCATCCCATAGCGCGATTGTAAATGCTCAGAAAGTGCCGCCGCACGGATGCCGCCGTAAGATTCACCGAGCAAAAATTTCGGCGACGACCAACGCTCGTGTTCGCTGATCCAGCGGCGGATAAAATCTCCGACTGACTCGACATCGCTCTCCAAACCATGGAAATCGCCAGCCTTCACATCTTTTTCAGCCCGGCTGTAGCCCGTGGAAACCGGATCAATAAAACCAAATCACACACATCTAGAATGCTCAGGGGATTATCCGTCACCAGCGTCGGCGGCAGTGGTGGGCTTGTTCCGTCGCCGTCTAGCTTTAGAATTTTCGGCCCTAAAACACCGATGTGCAGCCAAACCGCGGAGGAACCTGGGCCGCCGTTAAACGCAAACATGACAGGTCGAGTGACAGCATATTTGATATCCGTGCGTTCGTAGCTGACGTGAAAAATCGATGCGCGGGCTTTACCAGCATCGTCCTTTAGCTGTAATTTTCCCGTAGTGGCTTTATAAGAAATCGTTTTCCCATCGATCACGATGTTGGCTTCTCGGATCACGGGTGCGACAGGCTTCGGAACTTCATCTTTTTCCTTTTGGCGCGTCATTCATCGCTTTTTGCGCTGGTTTCTCAGAATCTGGCTCACTCAGAGCCGTAAGGCTAAGACCAATCATGATGGAAGCTACAAGGCGGTGCATGCCGCGAAATTGATTCAGAAGCACTCCCAGTGAAAGCACGGACTTTTTTGAATTAAACTTGTTACAATAAATGTAATACTGAGTTAAATATGAAATCGAGCTGACTTCATTATGAAGTTCTCTTCAATTTGGAAGTCCCCGTTTCCCGCTTTCGAGCGATTCCCAGGGTTCCTGCACTTGGGATTGTCACGATTGATCTCATTGAAGAACTTTAACAATGAACCGTAGATGGACGTGAATTTTTAGAAGGCACATGATTCATTTATCACAAATGATCGATTCGGAAATGGGATGATGAAGATTTCATTTCTTCAACCTCTTTCATCTGCGTGAATTTGTGACCATCTGCGGTTCATTTCTCCCTAGTGCAGGAACTCTGGATCGATGCATTTGTACATTTATAAATTATTTTGACCTTGTGCAGCAATCACATGTGGACTTCCATGACTGCAATTCGTAAGTAAAAATCCAATTTCCTTGAGTAAAAGAATCCAGTTTGTCTTTGCTTTGTTATGCAGTCTGCATCTTGTCGCAGGACCTTATGCACTTGTGCAGATTTTTGCGTGGACAACCATGTTAGTGGATTATTCCAGAGAAAACGGCCTCGTCCAAGGAGCAAAAGATACTTTCAGTGGAGAAAAACCTTGTAGGCTTTGTCGACAAATCCAATCCGCTGAGAAGCAGGAAAAACAAAATCCTCTTCGGCTCCCGAAGGAGCGTCTGCTGAAACTGATGGAATGTCTGATCCGCTCCAAAGACATCAGCGTCCCCTCACCTACTTTTTCCACCGTTCGGAAAATCGCGTTTGTTGATGCGGCTCTTTCCGCAGGCATCGGACCAAACGCACCGCCCGTTCCGCCTCCTTGTTGGACGGCTTGAGAGCGAGAAATTATCGGGAGAACGAACCAGCATGTTGCATTGGTTCGTCTCGCTCGCATGGCTTTTTTGAGCCGTGATTGCTCCTCCTAATTCCCTGTTTCCCGGCTGTGTTTGATTCATTGTTAGATCAACGCTCCTTCAAATTTTACTCAGCGAGAGGCAGCGATGTCTCTTCACCTTCATTTAAAAAAATCAAATTTATCATTTATGAAATACACACAATCCTTCCTCCTTATTTGCAGCTTAACTGGGAGCGTCACTGCTCAAACCAACCAAACCAATCAAATGGACCCTCTAGTCGTAGAGGGAAACCGCGATAAGGCTGTTTCTAAAACCTCACCAACCGCAGAAGAGAGCCGCAAGGAGCTAAAGAAAACTCCCGGCGGCACGGAAGTCATCGCGGCAGACCGCTATCTCCGTGGCCGTTCCAGCACGATGGCGGATACGTTCGCGCTTTCTCCCGGTGTGGTGGCGCAGCCTCGTTTCGGCTCGGACGAAGCACGCATTTCCATCCGTGGTTCTGGGCTTCAACGGACCTTCCATGGCCGTGGCATTCGTATATTGCAGGACGGAGTGCCGCTGAATCAGGCAGACGGTGGCTTCGACATGCAGGCGATCGATCCTCTCGCTACCGATCACATCAATGTTCTACGTGGGAGCAACGCGCTCTCGCTAGGCTCATCCACACTCGGTGGAGCGATTGACTATATTTCAGCCACTGGGCTGTCTGCTCCAGGTGGATCGCTGCGGCTTGAGTTTGGCTCCTTTGACTATCTCCGTGCCCGTGTTGCCGCTGGTTTTAGCGAAGGAAATCTTGATGGTTACTTTAGCCTATCAGAAGCCTATCAGAAAGGATTTCGTGACCACGCGGAGCAAAACAATCAACGGTTGTTCACGAACTTTGGTTGGAAAATTTCAGCCAACGCGGAAACGAGAGTTTATCTAACAGCGATCAATTCTGAGTCAGAGCTTCCTGGTAATTTGACAAAAGACGAACTCCGCGCTGATCCAGCTCAGGCAGACACATCGACCTTTGGTTCACTACCGTATGATAATCGGCGGGATTTCCAGCTCTATCGCATCGCCGACAAAACGACGTTTCAAAATGGCGATCATACTTATGAGATCATCGCTGCATTTACATACAAAGATCTGGATCATCCGATCACGCCTTTTGTGGGAGTCATCGACCAGCTTTCAAAGGACGCCTTACTTGGCTTCACTTTCACGAGTGAAAGTCCACTGCTAGGCCGTGAAAACCGTGTCCGTGCGGGTGTCTTTTTCACCGAAGGAGAAACTGACGCTGCGACGTTTAAAAACGAATTCGGCAAGCGTGGAGATCTCACGTCGGACGCAGATCAGACAGCCACAAACATCGAAGGATTTATCGAAAATCAGCTGGCTTTAGGAAACGGATTCACCGGAGTGATCGGCGCGACAGCCTCTTACAATCGCAGGGAAAATGAAGTTCTAGCTGGCACTGCCCAGTCTTACACCCGCGACTACGAAGATATTTCGCCAAAGGTCGGCCTGCGCTGGGACGCTAAAAACTTCCAAGTGTATACCAATCTAAGCAGTAGCTATGAGCCGCCTTCCTTTTCAGAAACGAATGGAGCACTGACCCCGAACGAAGCGCAAACAGCAAACACGATCGAGCTAGGAACACGCGGCAGCTACGCGAATATGCGCTGGGATGCATCTGTTTACGCCTCCGAGCTGAAAGGAGAATATCTCTCGCTCATTAGCTCCGCAGGCACTCCTCTCGGCACGACGAATGCAGACAAAACTACCCATGAAGGAATCGAAATCTTTGGCGAAGCAGATTTGTTAGGAGCGTCTTGGGATGCAGATCCTGATCATCGACTGATGGCGCGGGCAGCATGGACCTATGGCCGTTTTAAATTCGATGGTGACGAAACCTTTGGTGACAATACCATTGCTGGCTTACCACCACATCTCGTTCGTGGTGAACTGATTTGGGAGCATCGTGATGGCTACTATGCAGGACCAACATTTGAGTGGGTTCCTCAAGATTCTTACGTGGATCACGCTAATACACTCAAAGCAGATTCATATGGGTTGCTAGGGTTTAAAGTCGGGCGTCGATTAGAGAAAGGCATTTCATGGTTTATCGAAGCTAAAAATCTAACTGATGAGACCTACGCTGCAACCACTGGCGTCACGGCCAATGCGGGAGCAGACGCTGATGCGACTTCACGCAATTTCCTTCCGGGAGATGGGCGAAGCGTTTTCGCGGGAATTGAGTGGAAATGGTGATTTCCTAACTAAGAATCACTCATTTTATTGAAACCTAGGGTTTGCAAAGCACACCGCTAACTAGGTCTCCTTTTCAGCCCCACCCGCTGCCCGACCATCGGGCAGCGGTTTGGATACCCAAGCGACTCGGCCTTCTTTGCATTCCCAGATTTTTTGTTTTCCCGCGTCACCGGGTTCATGATGATTGACGAAGTGACTTACAGGCTTAGGTTTTCGCTCTGATGAATTTTCTGATGAAGACGGAAAATCAGCTTAAGTTTTTCATTTATGTCAGTAGATCCCGATTCCCTAGAGGTTGAAAAAAAGATTCCGCGTTATGTAAAAATCGGAGTGTTTGTCGCGATTTTGCTGATTGGTTGCACCTTCGCAGCCAAACCTGCGGCGAAATATGTGTTCGCTAAACGATTTTCCAGCAGCCTCGCCGAAGCAAAGCAAAACCTCGCTGCAGGAAAGCGGCAACAAGCTGAGGAAAATCTGCTCGTCGCATGGCAGGTTTCCAATAAGGAGACAAATCAACTCCGCGAACTATTAGAGATTTCACATCTGATCCCATCTAAAGAGTCTGTGGTCATTGCGAGTAGTCTCTTCATCTCCCAAAAAGCCACTCCACAAGACCGCACCCTGGCGCTGGACGTGCTCTCTCGGCTGGGACTAGCTCCCGCTTTTGAACCGCTTTATGATCGTTTGCCTGAATCTGAAAAGTCTCTCACCGCGAATCGGATCTCCCGGGCACGGCATTTTTACGCATCTCAACAGCTGGATGCGGCAATTGAAGAAATCGAAAAAGCGGCTGTGAATCCGAAAGATCACCTCGCGCACCTCGCACTCATTGATTTGCTACTTGATAAGAAAAAACCGATTTGCTCCGAGGAGGATTTCGAAAAAGCGCAGACCCGAATCTCCCAGCTCGTTCGTATCCTTATGGAATCTGACGAAACGGAAGCAGCACTGAACGGAATTTACCGGATCACCAAACTTGAAAATCCACTCAAGTTTTTCCGACACCCTGAATTAGAGCGCTGGATCAACGAGCACGACAAACAAAACAAACTCATCAAAGAACGTCTGTTTCTTTTATCATTGAGAATTAATGAAATGCCGGAATCTATTCGCAGTGAGGCCATCGGCAAAGTATTCGAACAGTATCGAGAAAGCTTCCCTGACGAATTAGTCGATTGGTTGGTGCAAATGAATGCGGTGGATTGGGTCGCAAAATTAAGCCCAGAAGCCAGAGAAAAAAGCCTGCCCACCTACTTTGCCTATTTGGAGTATCTCCTTCAATATGAGAAATGGACAGAAGCGACAGAATGGCTGCTAAAGGCACCGCAGCGAGCGGACAAGATCATCATTGAAGCCACCCTCTCTGCAGTTGCCTTTAAACAAGGCGACAACGCTAAAAATTTTCACTACTGGGATCGCGCTTTTCAAGCTGCCTCTTTCGAAGGGAAATATGCTAATTTTTTCACGATTCTGACCATCGCAGAAAGAATGGGTGACACCAACACCGCGCGCCGCGTGGCCGAAGTCATCACCGAAGCCCCGACACTATCCTTACCCGCGACAGAAGAGCTGTATTATTTGGATCGTCACTTGAGCAACAAACCTGAAAAGCTCCTCAGCTTTTATGAAAAACTTCACGCCAGCCGAGAAAAGGATTCATCCGCTTTGCTAAAATATGCCCAACTCATCATCGTTACGGGGAAAGATATTCCTCGCGCGAGAAAGGTGATTCAAAGCGGATCGAGAAATCCAGCGACCGAGTATTCATTTCTCTGCGCTGAGGCACTTTGCCATTTAGCAGAGAATGGCGAAAAAGCCGCGCTAGCCCTCATCGAGAAATCTGGTTTGAAATGGGATAAGAGCAAGAGCGCCGCAGACACGGCCATTTTCGCCACAATCCTCTATAAAACAGGCCAAGCCGATGAGGCTGTTCGACTTAGCTCTTTCATCCAATGGGAAAAAGGAGCTCTGCACCTAAAATCCTATCTGCTGAATTACTGGAAAAATGAATCCACCGTCGATTCGCAAAAAATGACTTCTAATTGCCAGATCTAGCGATGATCAAATTATTAACAGGGCAATCTGAAACTTCCTTAGCCCTAAAACCACTGGGGGTTCCGGCAAAGTGTCTGTATTTTCTTTGTCTTGCCTTGCTCATGGCTTTGCTCGGTTTGGTGCTTTCTCCCAGCTGGGATAAGCAGGGTTACTATGATTACGGATGGGTCGTTTTTGCCATTGGCCATTTTATTTTTCCTGCGGCGCAGGAGCGAGCATATCAGTCAACCACAAGCATTGGGTCCATTCGTGACAGGAATTCTCGTTGTGAGCTTACTAGCACTCATTCCACTGAGACTAATTCACGAAGTGGACATTTTTTGGCGTCAGCCGCTATGGATCATCTCGCTTCTCGTTCTGCTAAATATCCATCTATTGATCGCCCGGGCGGAAGGTTGGCGCATCAGCTGCTATTGTCTGCCAGCCACTCTATTTTGCCTGACGGCAGTTCCACTCCCATCGTTTATCGAAGACGCAATGATTCAGAAGCTGACCGATCAAGTCGTTCATCTAGGCCACAAGAGCTTACTGTTAGCAGGATATCCTGTGCAGGTGATTGGAAATATACTTTTCGCGAAAGGATCAATGGTCGACGTCGCAGAAGGATGCAGTGGCATCCGCTCCATTCAGAGTGGCTTCATGGCGGGGTTAGCCCTCGGAGAATTATTCCGCACCACGATTGCGAAAAGGCTCATCCTACTCATCATCGCTCTGACTCTGGCATTTGTGGGGAATTCAGCGCGTATTTTCGTTCTTGGCCAAATGGCTTTTGAACGCGGAGTCGATGCTGTCAACCAAGCCCATGATTCCGTTGGCTTCGCCGTTTTATGCCTCGTCTACGGCGGTGTGGCGCTGATCGCCTGGCCATTGACACAGTGGGGAAAATCACCTGGGAAGTTGATCAAAAAGACCTATCAAAGCCATGAGTAAGCTAGGATCTACGCAACTTTTTGCCGTGGTACTGGTTCTGGTGGTGGTGAGCATTTTTATTCCGAACTGGTTTTTCCAACGTGCTGAAGCAACGTGGAAGAATCGCCGTGTATTATCACTTCATGTGCCGAAAGAGGCGCATGGGATCACGAACTTGAACGATACTCCCGCTGGCAAGATTCTCTCCTTCGATCATTCAGATTGCTACATGATCGATGTAGGCGCTGCCTCACCCGATGCGAAGCTTTACATCACCGCCATGAAATATGGCCCCGGGAATAGCTATTTGCAGCGCGATGTTTACGGGCACTCGCCAGATATTTGCCTGCCAGCATCAGGAGCCAAGCTCGTCACTGGCCCGATTACCAAAAATGAAATCGTGGCTGGGTTACCTGTCAAAATTGAGCGCTACACATTTAGCCATCCGCTGCATGATTCGTTTCTCTATATTTTTAAACTCATCTGGATTGGTGAAATCGATAAAGGAACAGACGCTCAAGGGCCTGAAAATCGCTGGGAATCAAGGATTCAGATGGTGCGATCCAGTGATAAAAACCCACCAGGGCTGGTGGTGCTAGGAGTCATTTATGGTGCTCAAAATGAGTTAGTTGCATCTCAGATTTTTCTTGAGCATGTTCAGCAATCGTGTCACAGCGAAGCGGCCTTACCCAATCGATAAATTTTTGCTGCTTCTCCCACGTCATGTCCTCCAATCAAACCAGCCAAAGCCCACAACGCCGCAGCCAAGGATCACATGGTTCCTCGTCAAGAAAACGCTACAGAAAGCCATTTCTAGAAAACTACAAGCTCATGGGCATCATTGCCTTATCGCTCATGGCTTCCGCTGCGATCGCCTACCGCCCGCTGGACCGTGAATATGACCGGATGCGCTTTAACAAGGCCATCGCAATGGCAAATAGCGACGTCAAAGAGAGAAACTACAACAAGGCCGAGCTGCAAGTCATCCGAGCCTGGAATCTCTCCAGAAAAACCATCGGCGAGCTGCGCCAGATATTCACCATCGCAAGCACAATCAAATCTCCGCAGCTCACGCCATTGGCGGAAGCTGTTGTGAAATGCCCAGATGCCACGCCCGAAGATTTAGCCAGCGCACTCGAAGTATTTTCGATTTCTCGCTCCTCCAAAACCTACATCTCGCTTTATCAAAATCTCCCAGAGGCAATTAAGCAAAATAACTTAATTCGTTTCACCCACATGCGTTTCCTCGGCGTGAATGATCGTCTTTCCGAAGCAATCCCACTGGGTGAAGAATTAGCGAAAATCAACTACCCCAAAGCGAAGCTCGCCTTGATTGATCTGTGGTTGAGAGATCCCAAAAACGAGAAATTTCAAGATCAGGCCGCACAACTCATTCGCGAACTCATGGGTAGCAGCGACCGTAAAGAAGCACTAGAAGCCTACCGCCGCGCCGCCTATCTCGCCAAGCCTTTGACCTACTTTCGCTATCACGAAATGGAAAATGGGCCGATCAGTCAGGCGAAAAATTAGTCCAAGAGCGTCTTTTTTTCAAAGGACTACAAGCTCGCGAATTGTCTGATACGGCTCGTGAAAATTTGATCAGAGAAGTCATTGCTAGCCACCAAGATACCGAGCTAGAATCCATCCCTAGTTGGCTGTCCTTCATCGACGAACCCACCAGAATTGATTGGGTTCCCGAGGAATTAAGAAAAACAAATCCGGTGATTTTCTCCGCCTACATTCAGTCCCTCCTAGACCGGCATATCCAGCAGCAGAAACAAATCGAAAAAGGTGAAATGTCCGCTGAAAATGCAACAGATTTTCTCACCACTGCGGAGGAATGGCTCGCAGCAGCACCTCCCAAAATTGATGCTGTTTTTGTGGAAACTTGCCGCTGCGCTGCCGCATTTCTGAAAGGAGATAACGCGAAAAGCTTTCACTACCAACAGCGGGCATTTCGCGCCGCAGATTTCGAGAGAACCTATCAAAGTTACAATACCATCCTTAATCTCTCCGAGCGTTATGGCGATTCCAACACAGCCCGAATCGCTACCGTTTTTCTGAGTAAGTCGCCAACAGCATCGATTCCAGAAACTCCTAAAATCGCTCACTATGACAAATATCTGTTATCAGAACCAGAATTGCTCACGGAGCTATATCAAAGACTTCATGCCAGTCGCCCGGAAGATTCCCTTGCGGCACTCAAGCACGCGACCTTGCTAATCACTCATCAGAAAGATAGCGAAGCTGCCAGGGAAGTGCTCTCTAAATGGACTAGCACTCACTCAATGCGAGATTCCTTTGATGCCTGCACCGCGCTGACCTATTTAGGAGAAGATGACGCTGCAAAGGGACTCGCCTTTCTTCAAAAACGAGACATCGCGTGGCATCGTTCAAACAATGATTTTGAAAAAGCGATCTACTCGACCCTTCTCCTCAAAACTGGAGACATCCCTCTAGCAGAGTATATGTTTAAGGGAACGAATTGGAAAAATATCCCTCCATTTTTAGAAGTCTATCTGATGAAAATTTGGGGCGATCAAATTCCGAAAACTGAACAAGTTCATACTCCCTCTTTCGATTTCACCGAGCCCTCCGTGGAAACGATCCTAGATCCTCAAACATCTCCCACCAACCCATGAGGCGCACTACTCACCAACCCATGGAACATCTTTTGGCTCCAGTTCATCGGCTCGCGTTATCATCTTTGTGGTTGGCATCCGTGTCGATGGCCTACGCACAAGATTCTCCCCCAGCGGCTCCAGTATCCCCTCCTCCGCCCATTGTGACTGGAGAGCCTTCTCCTCCCGTCGTCGGTGATCTTCTCAATCCAGTTCCCTCTTCCAGCCCTTCGAGTTTGCCAGCACCTTCGGAAAAATTCGCTCCCGCACCCGACCTTCTGAACCCTCAAACTGCAAACCCGCAACCAAAACAATTACCTCCCACTGCTTTCCCACCGGAGCTAGCTGAGAACGTTGCTCCGCTAGCTCGCTCTGCGGAGCAGGCAGAACCACTCCAAGAGCTACCATCAAACAACGCCGAGGCAGAAATTCCATCCGCTCCGTCACAGAGTGAAATTCCGACCCGGACATCTCTGAGAAATTATTCCGAAGAAGATTTCCCCGGATTGTACAACAGAAATCAATCTGCCGATTTCATCCGGCATAGTAGTCTTTCTGGAGAAGAGGGTTTCTCGTTTGGACTCAGCCTAAGCGAAATTTACAGCTCGAATTTATTGCTTAGTTCCAACAACCCAAAAGATTCCCTCCGGACCCAGGTAGGCCCATCCGTCACTTACCGTTCTTCTTCTGCCGCAGAAATACCTTTCTCGCTCCTCGCCAGTTATAGTCCCTCCTTTAGCTTCTACCATGGGGATTCGGAGCTCAATGAAATCAGTCATTCGTTTGACACTAGAGTCGCCTACAACGGCGCGAAAACGATCTTTTCATTAGACGCAAACTATAACAAAGGCCAGACGACCAACCGCATCACTCAAACCCTCAGTGATACCAGCGCGGGTCGGCTAACGGGAGATTTGAGATATATTCTTTCCCCGAAAACCTCTCTCAATTCGAACCTATCTTTTTCCTCCACCGATCTAGGAACGGCTGAGTCATCCAGTTCCGACACCCTATCATTTTTATTCGGCGCGTCGTGGCAAATCACGCCACTCACACGCGTGGGACCATCCATCCGCTATGCAACGAGCCAATCGGGCTTTGGGGTTGATCGCGATTCCATTTCCTACCTTGGAACACTGGATTACGAATTTTCAGAGAAAACCGATTTTAAATCAACTTTCGGCATCGAACAAGTCAGCAGCTCCCGTTTTGGCGATCAAACCAATCCCACAGGAACCCTCAGTCTCAATTATCGCCCCACTAAAGATTGGAAGATCAATCTATTCGCGGGATATGAATCCATCTCCACGGGAAATGAGCTCAATCGTGATGCCAGTAACAATAATCCGCTGAACCCACTGTTGGATTCTACTCCCAACGACTCCGAAAATCCCCTCACCTGGCGCGCTGCATTTAACTATGCTTTTGCTGAGAGCTGGTCTGCTGGTGCATCCTATTCCTTGCGCCAAGGCTCCTCGCCCATTTCTCCTGATGAAGATGTGAAAGACTTCACTCAGGATTATTCTCTCAGCTACAGCTTAGGAGTCAGCACCATTTCTGCAGGTTATGCGATGAGCAACACTAAATATGAGAATGTCTCGTTGTTCACTTCACCCCGGGAGAATGATGATACCAACAGCATCTATCTTTCCTACATCCATCCTTCTATCATCCGCAATCTATCATCTTCAATCAATATCCGTCATACGGAGAATACCGGCAATCGCGACTATAAAGAAAATGCAATTACTTTAAGTTTAGGATATAAATTCTAGTTCTCACCAGCTCTTCTATCTTTCAATTCTACTATGCATCGATTTTTCCTATTTTTCTCTTTACTCACTTTCCTCATCGGAACGGTGTCAGCGCAGGATGCTCCTGAGAAAGCCACTCCCATTCCCGATGATCGTGATAAAACATATATCCTGAAGCCATTTGATGTGATCAACCTCTCCATTTTCCAAGAAGCGGACCTCTCCACAGATTCCGAGTTATCTGTTTCGGGCGATGCCACATTGCCGCTGGTAGGGGCTGTTTCACTCGGCGGCATGACGCTTCAAGATGCCACGGTAAAAATTACCCAGCTCTACGAAGCAGATTACCTCATTAGTCCGAAAATCTCGGTCACGCTCAGAAGTATTTCCGCAGAAACCGTCACGATCATGGGTGCCGTAAATCAACCCAAAGAACTTGCGATCCCACGCGACAATCCACTCGACCTCGTATCCGCGCTGGCCTCTGTCGGAAATTTTCTCCCCAATGCAGACAAGGCCAATATCAAGGTGAAAACGCGGCGAAGCCACAACCACCTATGATTATGACAACATCGTCAAACCCGGCGCCGCACAAGTGATCCTCAAGCACGGTGACCGAATCGACGTCCCAGTGAGCGCATTGGCCAATACGATTGTGACCATTATCGGCGAGGTGAATAGGCCCATCGTCACTTCTTTCCCGCTCGATGGGAAGTTGAGTTTGCAGACCCTAGTCGGAACGGTCGGTGGATTCACTCCCTTGGCGGACAAGTCCGCAATTATCATTGAGCGCGGCGGCAAAAAATTCTCTGTCAATCTAGAAGCAAGTGACAGCTCCGTGGCCCTCCGACCGGGGGACATCATCACCGTGCCAAAAAGCCCGATGGTCGATAAGACCGTGACCATCGCTGGGAAAGTCAATCGCACTGGCCCAGTCGCTTTTCCACTGAAGGGAGAACTCACGCTTCTTAGCGCGATCTCCCAAGCAGGCGGATTTTCTCCAATCGCCAATCCAAAAAGAGTCACCATCACCCGCACCGTGGATGGGCAATCCAAAGTATTCGTCGTCAACGCCGCAGAGATATCAGAAGGAAAGAAAAAAGATTTCGTTCTGTTTCCTGGAGATTCCATTTCTGTCCCGGAACGCTTTTTCTAAAATCTATTTCTTTCACTGAAACTCCCGATACAGCCTTTTCACAGTGCCAGCTTTCTCCAAAAACACGCCCTCCGCTGAACTTAGCCATAGATCAGACGCCGATCCCTTTGAAAACGAGGGAAAGTTACCTAGTCCATTCATCAATCGCCGTAGGATTTTTCAAGTCCTCTCACGCTGGCCATGGATCGTTCTCTGCTTAGGCATCGGGCTGCTTTATGGCTACATTCAAGCGTGGCGGGCCGTTCCCTACTATCAAGCAAATGCCTCCATGCTGGTTCGCGATTACAGCATCAGCGTGATGGGAAATCTGGATTCCTCTGCCGAATTCGATCTCCGCAGCGCCCAGGCTGTCGATACCGTCCGCTCCGGCTTAGACCGCTTTGAGCTTTACGAAACGATCGCCTCGGACCCGATCGTCCGTGAGCGCCGAGACCTACAACCGCCATCGCCTTTAAAAATCACCCAGCTATGGGCATCTGCGACACAGGGGAAGCTCCAGAAAATGAACCAAGCTGCACCACCCGCACCCATCCTTGCTGAAATGATCAAAAGCTGGACCAGCAGCAGCGTCCGCCCAAAAACCGTTTCATCGACATCGCCGTGAACCATCCAGTTCCTGAGGTTGCCGAACTCATCGCCAACCGGATCGTCCATCATTACATTCTCCAGCGGGAGACGCAGAAATCTTCAGGAGCCCAAAACGCGGTGGAATTCCTGATGGGAGAGTCTGATCGCGTCAAAAAAGAACTCCAAACTGCTGAAAACGTCCTCGCCAGCTACGCAGTTCCCCTTCAGGCAGAACAGGAGCTGGTGGCTGTAGAAACTCTCATTTCTAACCTAAAGGTCCGCTATAAATCCAAACACCCGAAGATGGAGGAGGCCCAGCGTAAATATGACCTCACCTACGCGAGAATGAGCGAGACTCTGGAGCTGGCGATGAATAATCCATCCGACAAAGAATACTGGGATCCCTATCGCAACAAGCTAACAGATTTCACCTCAAAGGAAACCATCGAGCAAGTCCGCCCGCTACTCATCGCCCGTAAATCCACTCTGGACAGCGAGATTCAGTCCCAAAACATTCTCTACAAAAGTCTCCTGGGAAATATCGAGACCAAAGAAATCACCTCAGAGCGTTCCGAAGCCGAAGTCATCGCCCACGACAAAGCCCGACTTCCCGGCTCGCCATCTTCTCCAGACAAAACGAAAATCATTCGCAACGCCTCCTTGTTTGGAGCGTTCGCGGGCCTTCTCCTCGCCTTCATTTTCCATCTTTTCGACAACAAGATCCAACACGTCGGTGAAATCGAAGAAGACTTCAATCGCTCCGTTCTCTCCGCGATCGCTTCTTATGGCAGTAAGAAAGACATCCAAGAAGCCTGCGCCAAGATCCAAGATCTACCATCTTCTCTCGCTAAAATAAGGCCGGAAATCATCGCTACCAACTGGGCAGGTAAATCCAATCATGCGGAAATGTTCCGTGTGTTGCGTGCTTCCGTTTCGCTCCTTGGAAATCCGGCAGAGCGCAAGATCACCCTCATTTCCTCATCCCTGCCCAACGAGGGAAAAACCTTTGTCGCCACCAATCTAGCCCTTTCCTTCGCCAGCCAAGGAACGAACACCCTTCTCATCGATTTCGATCTCCGCAAAGCGTCTGTCCACCAAGTTTTCGGTGAAAAACGAACCGATCATAAAGGCACCGTCGATCTACTCAATCAGACTTCCAGCATCTCACAAGTGGTGCACACCTATCCAGGCGTCGATCATTTCTCAGTTGTCTTCGCGGGAGAAAAAGCTCCGAACCCGGGAGAACTGTTAGAGCCTATACGACTTCAAAAGCTCCTGGAGGAACTCTGCAAAACCTACGATCACATCGTCATTGATACCGCGCCGCTCCTCGCCGTTCCCGACACCCGTATCATTATTCCTTTTGCTCACAATATCGCTCTTGTGGCGCGTGCGAATCAAACGCCGCGGCGTGCTCTCAAAACAGCCGTGAGTCTTGTCGAAAAAGCAGGCTGCTCCCCATCCGGTTTTATTCTCAACGACTACTCTGCCAAACGCTACGCTCTGCTCGATAAATATGGCTATGGCTCCGGCTATGGTTACGGCTACGGATCTTACAAATCCTACGGAACTTACGGCTACGATGATAAGGATTGAGTGAGTCGCAATCCCCTGAACCGGATTTCCCTCTCAGGAATTCGCTCTTCATCCGCTGTTTTTTAAACAAGCTGATTCAACTCCGAGTGACATTCGTCACACCACATCTCCCTTTACCATTTCCCCCAGGTCTTATTTCCCAGTGAAATAAATGACCAAGGGCGGCAGCGTTCCTACTCAGGCGGGCTTTCACACATCCTTCTTTTCCATGTCTATTTCTCAAGCTTCAGGCGACCCATCAGAAGAGTGGTCGCTCATCATAAAGCCACACACGAAATGGTGGGATCTCCAGCTGGGCGATGTCTGGCGCTACCGTGACCTGCTCTGGCTCTTTGTCCGCCGTGACTTTGTTGCTGTCTATAAGCAAACAGTGCTCGGCCCGATCTGGTTCATCATTCAACCGATCCTCACCACATTGATGTTTGTCGTGATTTTTGGAAACATCGCCAAAATCCCTACCGGGGGATTTCCTCCCATTCTATTTTATCTCGCTGGCATCACCCCATGGAATTACTTTTCCGGTTGTCTACTGAAGACCTCTAACACCTTCATTCAAAACGCGGGAATCTTCGGGAAAGTCTATTTCCCTCGATTGATTTCCCCGCTGTCCGTCGTCATTTCCTCCCTCATCCAGTTCATGATTCAGTTCGTTCTGTTCTTGGGATTTCTCCTCTGGTTCGGGCTACAGGGAGCGAAAATTTCACCAAACTACGCACAGATTTTTCTCCTGACTCCAGCCCTCCTACTGATGATGGGAATGCTAGGCCTCGGCGCTGGCATCGTGATTTCTTCACTCACCACGAAGTATCGGGACTTCACTCATCTCGTCGCCTTTGGAATCCAGCTAGCGATGTATGCCACTCCCGTCATTTATCCAGTTTCCCAAGTCCCTGAAAAGTATCGCTGGATCATCAATCTGAATCCGATGTCGCCGATTATCGAAAGTTTTCGCGCGATCTATATGGGAGGCGCAGTTCCCTGGAACAGTCTTTCCTTAGCCGCGGGCACCACGTCGGTGCTATTACTTCTGGGTATCCTCATTTTCAACAAAGTCGAAAAATCATTCATGGATACGGTTTGATTTTGCTCCCTGCTCTCATGTTTTAATGAAATTCTCGTCACTGGCGGGGCCGGATTTATTGGCTCCAATCTCGTTCGGCTTC
>JAAURL010000186.1 GCA_012032235.1 Akkermansiaceae bacterium
GCAACATCATTTTTAAAGACGTAAGTTTTCCAAAGATTTCCCTCCCGAAATAGCGATCCTGCGGGGATCACGAGCGCGTCGTCAGAGTGCCATGTCGCGACGCGGACTTCCACTCGGTAGCGATCTCCCAGCGACTTGGCTGCTTCTGGCATATCGATTAGATCCATGAGGACGATGACCCGCTGTTCTTCGACACCTAGGGCTGAAATTTTCGTAAAAGCAGCGGGTTCTACGCGGCTGACGCGGCCTTTGATGGGAGCCGCTCCTCCCCATTGATCGATCTCCACAGAATCTCCCACCTTGATGGCTACCGCATCGCGAGAGAGGATTTCTGCCTCTACTTCGATATCTCCCGGATCGCCAATTTCAAGAATCGGTGCGCCGGGAGCGATGGCCGTTTCACTTTCCTGCATGACTTTGAGGATGCGACCTGAAACGGGAGATTTCACCTCCACGATAGAACCTGGGCTGGTCGAGTCTGGTTGCTCTAGGGCGGCTTGCGCTTGAATGATTTCGTAGTCGATGACTTGTAGGGAGAATTCTGCGGCACGGACTTCTGCCGCTTTCATGGATGCTTCCGTTTCAATACGATCTCGCTCAGAATCTGATAGGGAGCCGGCGCGTGTCAGGGAGCGCACTCGATCACGATCGGCATCGGCCATTTTCAGCGCGCCCGGCGGACTTCCAGGAGCTCAACAGCTTGTTGACGGGAAGCTTTGTGCAATGAGACGACCGCCTCCGCTTGGGCGCGGGCTCTGGGATCGAGGAGCGTGGAGGGAGCGGGATCGATGGATGTCAAAACCGTTTCTCCCGCGATGACTTGATCACCTGGCTTGAGCAAAACGCGGCGCATTTTCCCACTGACAGGGGCGGCGACGACGTAACGATTTTTCACCCGAGTTTTTCCTTCTTCTGAAATTTGGACCGTCAATGGTTTACGGGCGGCCATTCCTGTCTCGATGACTATCGGCCTAGACCGCAGACTCCAAAGAATCAGGAGCAATAGAACGAGGCCGATGGCCCAAGGGATCAGCTTCCCAGCAGAGCGCCTAACAGACGGGGAGCGCTTGATTTCCCACGGAGCTGATTCGTTTGTAGTGGGAGTGGTTTCTGGCATGAGATGTGCGCGTTTTTTATAAACGTGCAAAGGAGAACATTCAAGCGAACCCTTCATTCAAGCAGTAAAGTCATAGGGAGCAGGGAAATGAGCAGCTCCCAGCAGACTGCCTACGACTGCGCCACGATGGCAGCTATCCCCGCCGACCATTGCATTCGCAGTGATACCGGCAGAGAAGTCATCATGGTATTTCCAAGCTAGATAGAGCGCGGCGGGCATCGCCTCCGAAATGTAGCAGGCGGGGCTAAAGCGCGAGCCGACGACATGCTCATCGGGTTGTTCACGCCATGACTCCGCTTTATTTCCAGAGATCCAGTCTCCCGCCTCTCTGCGCATCGCGTCGCGTAGAGGTTCTCCCTCCGCAATGGCTAGCAGCAGCCGCGTAAGAGTGCCAGCAGCCCGCAGCACATCTCCATGCGAATGTGTTAGGCCTACGTGCTCCTTCACGGTTCGCAGGATTTCCTCCCGGGTGGATCCTTCCAGCGCTGCAACAAGTGCGGGAACTGTGGCAAGGCCGCCGATGTGCTCGTCGCTGATGCCACATTTCCTCGGTGGCTTGCCATTTGCATAGCGGGTGAAAAACGCACGATGATACTCCTCCACGTAAGTATCTCGATGCCACCCAGGCTCTAACATGCGGGCGATGTAGCATTCTAGCCAATCGTCGACATCATAGCCGCCGCGCTCCCGCACGAAGGAGAAAAGCTCTGTCGCGATTTTGAAGTTTAGTGTGTTTTCTCCCGCTTTTAAAAACTGATGATAGTGAATCTCCCGTTTTCCCCAATAGGCCACTTGCTCCCGAAGGATGTCTCCACGCTCGTTTGGCGCGGTATAGCTAGAGCGCCAGAGGATGCTGCCGGGATGTGGATTTTGGGAGCCATGAAATGATCCACTACACCATAATCCCGGAGCAACGCTTCCCGATCATAATACCAATGCACTGGCATCGCCAACGCATCAGCTGTTAGAGATCCTTCATAGCCTGCGAATAATCGGCTCATGACATTTTCTCGCTCAGGAAAAGTCGTAGTCAATCCCGGGCTTTTAAAACTCCGACCATGTCTAGTTTCCCGATCATGCGGCTGACTACCGCAAACGAGAAGACCGATGCAGCCAACACAACGATGATGCCGACGGAATAAGTGGAGGCGTTAATCACAATCGGGAGGCGCACCGTTTCTGTGCTGAAAGAAGACATGATGAAAAGCGCGAGGCCACGCCCAAAAAGTAAGCCAAAAGGCAACGCTAACAGAACCAGAATCGCCAGCTCCCCTGCCAGCACAATGCGGACTTCTGAGAGGCTAAATCCCACGACGCGCAAGGTGGCCAGCTCCCTGCTGCGCTCCGAAAGAGCAATGCGGGCGCTATTATAAACCACCCCAAATGCAACGATGGTCGCCAACACAAAATAAAGTGTGCGGATGATCCCGATGCTTTGCCCTGTCGTCTCCCGAAAGGCCGCGAGTTGATCCCGCTTTACCATCACGATCGCAGCAGCTGGAGTATCCTTCAAATGACGCATAAACTCATCCCAGCGCTGATGATCTAGCGCGAGATAGGCTCCATTCACCGTGTCTCCTTCTTGGAGCGCCTGCCGCAGAGCGGAAATATCCATGTATGCCGCCACTCCCGCAAAGTCTGTGACCAGCCCACGGATCGGGAGACGAAGTACGGAGCGCTTTCCTTCTAACACTTCCACTTCGACTTCATCACCGATCTTTGCTCCCAGCACTTGCGCGAGCGTTTCTGACATCAACAGCCCTTGTTTGGGAACATCGATGGTATTGCCATTTCCATCTAACAGACGGTTTAAATTCGCACTGGGATCAATGCCCGTCACCGAAAGTTTCCGCTGGCGGTGCCCGTAGATCAAACGCGCTCGGACACTACGTATCGGCTCAGCACGGATCACTCCCGGGAGATGTTCTAAGTCATGGAAACTTTTCGCAGATCCAGGCTCAGAAAGGAAAACAGCGACGTCTTGGCGCTGTTGGCTATTCCACTGAAATGTTAGAAGGTAGTCGACGCTATCACTCATCGCTCCCGGTAGCACCATCAGCCCAGTAGCCAGAGCTAGGCCGCTGGCAGTGAAAATAGCCTGCCAAGGACGGCGCTCAATATTGCGAAGCGCCATCCGGAATGATGGGCTGAAAAATCTCGTCAGCCCGATGCGTTCAAAAAGCGATGGCTTAAAGTCCACTGGCGGTTCCGGTCGCATCGCTTCCGCAGGAGGAAGTTTCACCGCTTGCCAGACGACCGTTAAAACACCAACCACAGATGCTCCCAAACTCACGAAAAGCGCTAGCCCCAGAGCGCTGTAGTCCATGATAAAAACCAAGGAGGGAAATCGGAAAAAAATCGTATACATCTGCACCAATCCTTCACCTAAGAATCTCCCGCCAATCCCGCCGATCAGCGTTCCTAACAGACCGATCACGAAGACATATTTCAGGAAATGCACACCGACTTGTTGAGATGAATATCCTAGTGCTTTCAGCTGCGCGATTTGCTCCCGCTGCAGTCGAACGATTCGCGCAAGGACCGAATTGACCATAAATGCAGCCACACTCAAGAAGACCAGTGGATACGCGACAGATAGAGATTTCAACACACGCAGCTCGTCATCCAGCCTTTGTGCGGAGGCTTGCTCCTTTCTGAGGAACGCTCCCCTCCCGCCGTAGGGAGTGAGGAGCCGATCAATTTCCTCAATCACAGGTTCCGGCGCAGCACCGGGAGCGAGATCGAGGCAAAGATCATTAAAAGCGCCATCCATCTGATACGCCACAGCCAGAGCACGGTAATTCATCCAGATCACACTGAAACGTTTATGATCCGGGAGCGTCTCTCCCTCCCGCGCTTCAAAAACATATTCGGGAGAAAGCCCGATTCCGCAAATGTGCAAAATTTCTCTCTGTCCATTGATCACGGCAGCAAGAGAATCTCCTGTTTTCAGACCATTTGCATTCGCGAAGGATTCTCCTAAAACAATTTCGCGCCGCTCATCAGACCGCGGGAAACGGCCACTGCGGAGAAATAGCCGATTGAGCTTTTGCTCTCCTCCATCTTCCGGGAGGGAAATGATATGGCCTGTAGCTGGCTCAGACAAACCAGGGAGATCCAGCGTCACATCCACTGCCACGCGGGCTTCTAACATCGCCACTCCCGGGAGCGCGGAGATCCTTTCTGCCACCGACAACGGAGCACGTTTTAGGGAGACAAAGATGTCAGCCATCGCGTGCTTCTGGTAGTAAGTGACCCGCGTGGTCTCTAAAGTCATCACCAAGCTGCGCGTCATGATCATCATCGCCAGTCCACACGCCATCACCAGACTCACCGCTAGGACTTGGCCTTTCATTTTGGCGAGGTCACGCAGTAGCTTTCGATCCAACGGAGAAATCATGGCCTAAATCAGGAGAGGAAATAAAATGAAGCGGGATTCACCACTTCAACGCCGATGCTGGTAAGCGGCTCGCATTTTCGTAAGAGTTAATGATTTTCCCGTCTGATAGATGCAGCACCCGATCCGCCATTTCTGCCATGACCGCATTGTGTGTGATGATGACCGTCAGCGTGCCCAGCTCCCGATTAATACGCTCCACAGCCTCCAGCACCGCGATCCCTGTCGTGACATCGAGAGCGCCTGTCGGCTCATCACAGAGTAAAACTTCTGGGCGTTTCGCAATCGCACGGGCAATGGCCACACGCTGCTGCTCCCCTCCCGAAAGCTGAGACGGGAAATGATCCATCCGCGCTCCCAGCCCTACCATTTCCAGCGCCTCCTCCGGCGTCATCGGATCCCGTGAAATGCTAGTAATCAGGGCAACATTCTCACGCGCAGTGAGACTGGGAATTAGATTATAAAACTGGAAGACAAAGCCCACGCAGTTCCTACGGAAAAGCGTCAGCGTGTTTTCCTCCGCCCCATGGAGAGGCCAGCCTTTATAAATCAAATCCCCAGATGTCGGAACATCCAGCCCACCGAGAATGTTCAGCAACGTCGATTTCCCGCTGCCGGATGCTCCCAACAAACAAACTAACTCTCCCGCGTTTAGCCGAATATCCACGCCATGGAGGGCCACAACATCCAGCTCTCCGGTGTGATAAACTTTGCGAACTCCTTTCGCTTCGAAGACGACACCCGAGGAGGGAATTCTTTGGGAAAGGCTAGCGTTCATCGGCGAGTGCTAGAATAGCAAGAAGACACGAAGGCGCAACCTCCAGATCATGAATCAGCTTTTAGGAGCGCGCCAACAAACACAATTTCAATCAAACCCTGACTCTCAAATCCCTAACAGACCACAAGATCCCTGCGGCAGCTTTGGCATCTCCTTTCAAACGCCGGGCGCCGTCTTTGCGGTTTTGGTGAATCGCTCTCGTGCGGCAGCGAAGGCTTCGTTGACGAAATCTCTGCTCCCGATGACGGCTCCGTCGCTGAAATAACGGATGCGGTGGCGGAGCATTTTCCCAAGGGAAATTTCTCCCGTTTGGGAAAGGGCGGCTGCTTTTGAAATCCCGCTGCGGGTGATTTTTACACGGAGCTTGCCATCGCTCCCGATGCTTTCGGTCTTGCGCTCGATGGAACCTGTTAGGAGAATTTTCCGGTATTCTTTAGAAACGTCATGCGCCCAGAAGGCCGCATCGGCGGGGAGTTCCTAAGTGGGAGCGGACTTGCCCTAACAGTCCGGCGCGGGCGGTTTCCCG
>JAAURL010000187.1 GCA_012032235.1 Akkermansiaceae bacterium
ATCGGGAGGCCGGTGGCTTCTTTGATCGCACGAGCGGATTCAGCAAGGATCGCTGCACCACGGTCTGTCGTGACGGGCGTTCCTGTTGTTAGAACAACGTGTTTGATCCCATCAAGTCGCTGTGCAGTAGCCGCGACTTCGGCAAGTTGTTCGGGAGTTTTATGTGCAATTGTTAGACCTGCTTTCAAGGATTCACCAATCGCGCAAAATTGACACTTGGTCTTCTTATTTCCATAGCGAATGCATGTTTGGAGCACTGTCGTAGCAAGCACATCAGTCGAGTGAAGCGTGGCGATTTTCCGATAAGGAATGCCATCGGAAGTTGTTAGTTGGTAAAACTTTGGTTCATCAGGAAAAGCGACGTAGCCGATCTTTTCGCCATCATGGTAAAGTGGAATGCGACAGTCTTCTTCTGCATCGCCGAGATGAAATGGTGAGGCTGCTGCGCTGTGAGTATGCACTGGCACCATGATGGTCGTGCCGAGAATGGTGACGGCTTTGTGATCCGTAGGACCGGCACCGCCAGAGCGTGAAGGAGAACCACTGTCCGAACTGAGTCTGACGCCGAAGGATTGTAACTCAGCGAGCAACGTTTGCTTTTCGGAGAAAATCCCTTGGCGATACGGATTAGATAATGTCGCTGACATGAGCGTGAAGATTGAGGTGTTCGTCTGGTGCCGATTTATCCACGATGTGAATGGCGGGTTGCGGCGATTTATCGACGGTGAGAGCGAAAAGATCGGGTCGTGAATAATGACCAACGGAATCGAGCATCCGTTTGCGCTTTGTGATGAGACTGAAGTCGAGATCTGCAATGGCCATGCCTTCTCCTTCCGTGATGGGATCGCAGAGGTGGCTGCCTTCGGGAGAAATAATCGCTGTGAAACAACCACCTGTTAGAGCTTTTTGCATTTTCTCATTAGAGGTGATCGCTTGGCGTTGTGCGGTAGTGAGCCAGCCCGTTGAATTCACAACGAAGCATCCAGATTCCAATGCATGATGGCGAATGGTGACTTCGATTTGGTCAGCGAAAATTTGTCCCACCATGGAACCAGGAAATTGTGCGCAATGGATTTCCTCACGATCTGCCATGAGAGTATAGCGAGCCAATGGGTTATAATGTTCCCAACAAGCCAGCGCTCCGATGCGACCGACGGCTGTATCGACAGCTTTAAGACCCGAGCCATCGCCACGTCCCCAGATCATGCGTTCATGATAAGTGGGTGTAATTTTTCGCCGCTTGAGTCGGATGGAGCCATCGGCATCAATGATCACTTGGCCATTATATAAACTATTGCCATCGCGTTCATTGATGCCGATGCAGAGCACCATTTTTCTTTCTCTAGCAGCTTGGATCAATGGATCCATCAACGGTCCAGGAACCGTGACGGCTTCTTGATAGAGACGGAGGTGTTCTTTTCCTGTGAGCACAGGCGGCTCTACGAAGGAAAAATAAGGATAATAAGGAACAAACGTCTCAGGAAAGACCGCGAGCTGCACGCCTTCCTTGGCGGCATCTGCAATGGCATCGCACATGAGTGCGACGGTTCCAGCTCCACTTGTTAGGTCGGGCGCGATTTGAATGGCGGCGGCTCGGATCGATTTCATCTGTTAGTAAAATTCCTATGCTGTTAGAGTGTCCAGGAATCAACGATGACGGCGTTTGCTTTTTTATGCATGAGCACACAATCGAGCACATCGAGTGGATTGATCGGAATGATGCCAGGGATGAACGCCTTTTCCGTCTGGCCATAAAGTGCCTGTGTGGCGAAACGGCAGGCGTAGATTTTTCCGCCCTCTTCCATGAATTTCGCGAGGCGCTGCTTCACATAGAGATGACCAGGAAAAGCTTCGTCGCCCAATGTCGGGAAACCGCACTGGAAGCCCATCGTGACGCCAGGACCGTAGAGCAGGATCGAAACGTCGTAGCCTTTGCGCAACATGCGAGTGGCAGAGAGCGTATTGACCAGACCGATCGAGCCCTCGAAGGCAACGGTGTGGAAGGTGTAGAGTGCTTTTTCTCCTGGATCGGCCTGCACGTCTGGGAAAACTTTTTCTTCGTAATCGACGAGGCAGTCACCGGCTTTGTGCATAGGGATGTCTAATTTTGGCATGATCGTATTTTGTATAATTAATGATTTTGTGGATGAACGGGCCCGGAATGAGCTGCGGACAACATACGAATGAGCACTTGGCACGCCATCGATGCGCCGAGGCAGTGAAATGGCAGCGTTAAATAATGCACATCATTGCGCACGGAATCTGCTTTCTCTTAAAATCATGAACGAGCGAATCACCATGGCGGAAGTGGCAAAGGCGGCTGGCGTTACTAGTTCCACAGTCTCAAAGGCTTTGCGCAATGATCCCAGAATCAGCGCAGAAAAACGGCGGGAGATTCAAGCAGTTGCAGAGGCTCTCGGCTATCGCCCCAATCCATTGGTGAGTGCATTGATGATGAATCGAAAATCGATTTCCACCGAAGGCGGCATCACCACCATTGCACTCGTCACGGACTATGGTGGAGATGAAAAATGGCAGACAAAGGATGTGTGCACTTGGGAATACGAAGGCATCGTCAAGCGAGCAAACGAGCTTGGTTTCCGAGTCGAAGAATTCGCCATCGCAGACTATCGAGGAGACGTGCGGCAACTCGAACGCACATTGAAAACTCGTGGCATCCGTGGAATTCTGTTAGGTTTCTCGCGTGAACGAAGTCGCAAGACCTTGATCTCTACCGATGACTTTGTCGTTGCTGGGTTAAGCGCATATTTTCGCGAAGCCATGGTGGATCGCTCGAACTTCCATGGCTTATATAATGTGCGACTCGCTCTAACAGAAATACGGAAGCTCGGCTACAAACGCACCGGGCTAGTCGTGCCAGAAGTGAACAATCGCATTTCAGGTTATCAATGGTCAGCAAGCGCGCTGGATTGGCAGCGTCATCTCACGCGAGAAGATCGCTGTGCACCCTTCGTCCCCGATGGAGATGACTCCCAAGCCGCATTCGTCAAATGGATGCATGATGAAAAACCCGACTCATTGTTAGTTTATAAATTGCCAGTGAAAACTTGGCTTTCACAACTGGGACTTCGCATTCCTCAAGACATCGGCGTCGCCTACCTTTACCGGAAAAGTGAAGAAATGAAAACCGCCGCAGGTCTCGATGGGAAACTCCAAAGCGTCGGAGCCGCTGCGATCGATCTAGTCGTCGAAGGCCTGACAACCAATCGCTTCGGCCTACCCAAACACCCGAAAGAAGTCCTCATCAAAGGCGAGTGGAACGCAGGAGAGACTCTTTTAGGAAGGTGAAATCATCTTTTCAAATTCTTCTCCAGTAAGGATCGGCACGCCGAGTTGTTCGGCTTTGTCGCGCTTGCTGCCGCCGCCTTCTCCGGCGAGGACGTAGCTGGTCTTTGCGGAGACGGAGCCGCTGACTTTCCCGCCTTTGCTCTCGATGATGGCTTTCATCGCATCGCGGTCCATGCTGAGTGTGCCAGTGATGACGAAGGTTTTTCCTGCGAGCGGGAGATTGGAGAGGTCTGCTTCAGCGGGGATCGGGAGATAGTTTTCAGAAACGGGATTGATGCCGATTTCCCGGAAACGGCTCATGGCGTGTTGGCCAGCTTCTGATTGAAAAAAGGAGAGGATTGTCTCGGCCACGGCGGGTCCGACATCGCCAGTGATCGAGAATTTCGCGAGGAATTCGTTCTTCTTTTTTGCGTCAGCGCGGGTGTCTTGGAGGAGCTGGGAGAGGATTTCGGAATCGGGAATCTCTGCTAAACTTTGATGCAATCGGGAGAGTTCCTTCGCGGCGGATTCTCCCAGTTGGCGGATGCCCATGGCATAGAGCCAGCGGTGGAGCGGCTTTGTTTTTGCGGTTTCGAGAGCGGCTAGAACTTTCGCGGCGTTTTTCTCGCCAAAGCGGCGGGGAGATTCCTCCGTGCCTAGATTGAGATTCGCGAGGATTTCTTCTGTTAGATTAAAGAGATCTAACGGTGTGCGGCAATGGCCATGGCGGACGAGAGCCTCGGCGACGATTTCTCCCAAGCTCTCTAGGTCCAATGCTTTTCTCCCGGCGAAGTGTTTGATGTGGGTGACGGCTTGTGCAGGGCATTGGAAATTCGTGCAGCGCCACGCGACGAATCCATCTTCTTGGGAGATAGGGCCGCCGCATGACGGGCATTTCCCGCCAACGCTGTCGTAGAGAGAAAAGGGGATGGCTCCCTCGGCGTGGCGGATCACTTTGACGATGGCGGGAATGATTTCTCCCGCTTTTCTATCAGCACGGTGGCTCCTAGGCGGATGTCCTTCTTGGTGATTTCGTCCTGATTGTGCAATGTGGCGCGGGAGACGGTGGAGCCGGAAATGAGAACGGGAGCGAGCTCCGCAACGGGCGTGAGGACACCTGTGCGACCGACTTGGATGATGATATTTTCGAGCGTGGTTTCCTTCTGTTCGGGTAAAAATTTATAGGCTGCGGCCCAGCGCGGGGCACGGGAGGTGAAGCCGAGAATCTCCCGCTCCGCACGATCTAACACCTTGATGACCACACCATCTGTGCCGTAGTCAAAGGAGTGGCGATCATGGTTGATTCTCGCGACAGCAGCGAGCATTTCCTCTAGGTTGTTCGCGATGAAAACGGGTTGATTTCGCGGGATGTTGAAAGCATCTAACAGTTCATGAAAGTCATGTTCTGTTTCTAACAGGAATCCATCATAAGCTCCGAGTCCATGAGCCATGAAAGCCAGCGGGCGTTTGGCGACGATTCTGGGATCCAGCTGTTTCAGTGTTCCCGCTGCGGAATTGCGAGGATTGGCGAAAGTCGGGAGACCTGCTTCATCGCGTTCCGCATTCAGGGCCGCAAAAGCTGCGTTCGGCATGAAAATTTCACCACGGATTTCAAAGAGCGCTGGCACATTTCCTTTATGGATAAACTCCAGCGGGATGCTTCGGATGGTCCGCACATTGTGGGTGACGTCATCTCCCGTTTGGCCATCGCCACGGGTGGCGGCGTAGATGAGTTTCCCATCGCGGTAGAGCAGGGAAACGGCGACGCCGTCGATTTCGGCTCATGGTTACCGCGATGTTTTCCCGTTTGAGATTTTTCTGAAGCCGTTGATAAAATTCGATCAATTCTTGTTCTGCGCAACTGGCGCCGGACTTTGCGATGGCTTCCGTGCTTAGCTCGAAAACATCGTCGATGCTGAGCATGGGGACGGCGTGCTGGATTTGCTGAAAGCCATCGATGGGAGCTCCACCGACGCGGAGCGTGGGAGAATTTGGGTCGTGAAATTCGGGATGTTTGGCTTCCAGCATTTCTAACTGCCGGAACAAATCATCGTATTCTGCGTCCGAAATTTCAGGAGCTGCTTGGTTGTAATAAAGCTGGTTATGATGATCGAGCGTGGCGCGCAGCTTTAAAATTTGCTCCTGCGGGCTAGGGATTTTAGCGAAAGAAAAAAGGTCAGGCTCGGCCATGGAAGGAGTCTCAGGCTTTGAAGGTGATTTTCAAGAGCCGAGTCCGCCCATTCACCTTAATTCCAAACCTATCTGCAAGACGGACGAGTTGAGATCGACACTGGGCGCGTAATAAGCGACCAGAATTCCTACGCGATACAGCCCAGCAAGCTCGGAGCAAAAAACTGGCTCTTCATCGGCAACGAAGCCTCGGGAGAAAAAACCGCCATCCTCTATACAATTGTTGAAAATTGCCGCCGAGAGAAAATTGATCCGAGAGAATACCTCGAAGACGTTCTCACCCGCTTGCCCGACATGAAGACCAGCGAA
>JAAURL010000188.1 GCA_012032235.1 Akkermansiaceae bacterium
TTCCCTTAAATCGGGGGGGCGCACGCTTCCAGCGTGCCATTTCCGGCATCCTGCCGGGAATTCTTAGAATTTTAGGATTCAATTGGCGCTATTCGGAGGCTTTTCAGAACCCTTCCGCAGGGATGTAGGATGGAGCACGCTAGAAACCACCCTAGGCGCAACACGTCGCAGTGACATGGCAAGGACTTGCCGGGCGCGAGCCATCTGCTGCCGGAGCTTCCAATGACGGATTTGGTTCCAGCGTGGTAAGACCCAGCTTTTTCAGCAACTCACGATCCTTGCTGGCTTCAGGGTTATCGGCAGTCAGCAATTTCTCACCGTAGAAAATTGAGTTTGCGCCGGCGTAGAAACAGAGTGCTTGCGTTTCATCTGATAGGCGGGTGCGGCCAGCGGACAAGCGGACTTTTGCCTTTGGCACGGCGATGCGAGCCAGCGCGATCATCCGCACCAAATCGAATGGATCGACCTGTGCATTGTTTGCCAGTGGCGTGCCCGGCATCGGCATCAGCGAGTTAATCGGAACGCTTTCAGGTTGAGGGTTAAAGCTGGAAATCACCTCCAATAGCCGCAGTCGATCCGTGATCGTTTCACTGATTCCCAGAATCCCGCCACAGCAGACGGACATCCCTGCATCTTGCACATTTCGGATCGTCCGCAAGCGGTCTTCGTAAGTATGCGAAGTCACGATATTCGGATAATGTTCCGGCGAAGTATCGAGATTATGATTGTAGGCGGTGACTCCTGCTTCTTTTAGCGTGACGGCTTCTTGCGGGCCGAGCTCACCCAGAGTGACGCAGACTTCCATGCCCAATGAGGAAACTTCTTTGACGATATCCACGACTTGATTGAAGCGCTCCGTGCCGCCGCGCACGCCGCGCCAAGCTGCACCCATGCAGAAGCGCGTCGAGCCGTTTTCACGAGCGGCCCGGGCGCTTTCCATCACCGTTTCCTTGGAAAGGAGCCGCTCATTTTTCAAATCCGTATCATATCGGGCCGACTGCGTGCAGTACGCACAATCTTCCGAGCAGCCCCCTGTTTTGATGGACAGGAGCGTGCAAAGCTGGATTTTCCCATCAGGGAAATGGGCCTCATGCACCTCATGCGCTCGTTTGAGCAATTCAAAAAACGGGAGATCGTGGAGTTGTTGGAGTTCAGTTAGATTCATTTCAAAAATTCTACTAGGGATGTTTCTTTCACCGGACCCAGCCACCGTTGACTTTTGGCATTTCCCCTCTGCCCACTGGAATGTAGGTGGTCGGGCCACGTGCTCCTTCTAGGGCAATGCCAGTGGAGCGCTTCCACACTGCACTCATGCTTTCTCCCGTGTGGCAGCCCCAGCTTTTACAGTAGGCATTGCTAGCGAAAATGGAGGACTTAATCCGCGGGAGATCGCGCTCATGCAGCCATGCCGTGGATGCAGCCATCACGTCGCTGCCGTAATCGAACATAAAGGCGTAGCGGTTCGAGTGACCGAAAAAATCGAAAGTTTTGATCGAGCCACGCGGACGCGAATTGAGCGTGCTGATGAAATTCCCCGTGCTGCTGAACCAGACGAGGGAAACGCGATTTTTCGCCGCCACTTCGGAAATCCAGGTCGTGTAAGGCTTACCGTCCTCCCGCCCACGGGCTTGATAGCCAGGCTGGAAAACCATCCACACGATGGGAGCGCTGGGTCCGTAAGCTTTACGGATTTCCTCCATCCGCAAGGTTCCTGCTCTCACGAAATTTGCCCACCACCGGTCATGCTGATCCTGCGGCACCCGGAGATTTTCCCATTTCCGCAAGGCTGGACCACCCGTGACAATCACATGATCCGCATGGCAAAAGTGGCTAAACAACAGGAAAACGAAGGCTAAAACTCGGAAACGGCCTGACATGCCGAGACGCTAAATAAACTCCGCCGACGTGGGAAGCGGGAAAAATTACTCCTGAAAAGTGATTAGATGCGACTGCTCAGAGTGAAATCAAAATGTCGGCAGAATCAAGGATTCGAGATTTTCTCGTTTCATAAAAAACACTTTCGTCAGCTACAAATGACTTGGCACGTGAATTAAAGAGCACTAGACCGCCTAACGAACTGCCTAACTCAGCAAAAACGCTTTTCTTTTTAGAATGAGCAACGATGCCCAAGACCAAGAAGAGCGTTACAATGAAAGATCAGCACGCCCATCAATCTCATGAGAAAAATCATCTTCCTTATCCAGACGCTAGTGGTTACATTTCTCGCACTTGCTCCATCTGCTGTGTTCGCTGCGCCGCCAGCAAATGACAATTTTTCGACTCCTACCATCATCTCTGGTTTCCCTGCCACAGTCTCAGGAACCAATGTTGATGCTACTTTCGAAACGAACGAGCCAAATCCATTGCAATTTAACTCCGCCGAAGCGTCTGTGTGGTTTCGTTGGACTGCAACAACTTCCGGCCCGGTAAAGATTGACACGGAAAATAGCAATTTCGACACGATCCTTGCAGTCTGGACTGGCAACACTCTTGTGGGCCTCAGCAAGCTTGGAGCAAACGATGACTACCGAGGAAATTCAAAAAGCACTGTGTTTTTCAATGCGAACGCCGGTGCTACTTATCAAGTTGCCGTTTATGGATATGATTCGGAACGTGGTTTGATCGCTCTTAATATTTCAGCCGATACCAGTATTTCCGGTCGAGTGACAGGGCCAGACGGAACAACACCACTAGAGAATATTTCAGTTACTGCTTACTATCGGTTAGGTAATGGCTGGGAGGATGAGTCGTCCGCTACCTCTGACGCCAACGGTTATTATATAATTAGAGGTCTTCGTGCGGGAACATACCGTGTCGAGTTTGAGGACTGGAATAATAGATACGCTAAAGAGTCTTATAACAATGCCAACAATTTGAATGCCGCTATCGACATCGTTGTGCCAACCGGAACAAACGTCACCGGAATCGATGCGCCACTGGCAGAGTTATCACGGGTTTCTGGTAGGGTCACTGGCACAAATGGGACAACTCCGCTACAAGGTATCACAGTGACGGCTTACTATCGGTTAGGTAATGGCTGGGAGGATGCGTCGTCCGATACCACTGACGCCAACGGTAATTATATAATTAGAGGTCTTCGTGCGGGAACATATCGTGTCGAGTTTGAGGACTGGAATGGTGAATACGCTAAAGAGTCTTATAACAATGCCAACAATTTGAATGCCGCTATCGACATCGTTGTGCCAACCGAAACAAACGTCACCGGAATCAATGCGTCACTGGCAAAGTTCTCCCGGGTTTCTGGTAGGGTCACTGGCCCAAATGGGACAACTCCGCTACAAGGTATCACAGTGACGACTTACTACATGACAAGTGACGGCTTAGAAGAAAGATCATCAGCTTCTACTGATGCTAACGGGAACTATGCTATTGAAAAACTCAGTGTCGATTCTTACCACATCCATTTTAAAGGAAATGCAACTTATGCAAGCGAGTTCTATGACAACGTATTAGACTCCGATTCTGCAACTACCGTCGTTGTGCCAGCCCTTGAGACAACCGTCACGGGAATCAATGCATCGCTGGCGAACGTGTCTCGGATTTCTGGAAGAGTGACTGGGCCAGACGGCATCACACCTCTAGAAGACATCAGTGTCACCGCCTACCGTTGGAATGGTATTGCTTGGAAAGATGTATTATCTCGTTACACAGACTTTAACGGAAATTATAACTTAGGTGAACTTGGAGCTGGAAACTATCGAGTTCGTTTTTTCGATGAAGAAGCCAATTTTTCAACAGAATATTACAACGACGCCCTAACACTAGATTCGGCTAACAATATCGCCGTGCCCGCAGGAACGACAATATCTGGAATCAATGCTTCGCTAGCTGACGGGCCTAGGATTTCCGGTCGAGTGACCGGGCCAGACGGCGCTCCACTTCTGGGCGTCTACGCCTACGCCTACCGCTGGATCAATGGAAAATGGGACTATGAATCAGGAGCTAAGACAGATGCTGCCGGAAATTACTTAATCAAAGGCCTGAATCCAGGAACCTACCGCATTAAATTCTCGGGTAGGGATGCAGGTTATGTGGATGAATATCATCATAATTCCGCGACACTGGATTCCGCCACTAGCATTACCGTGCCTGACAGGACGACAATCGCTGGAATCGATGCCTCACTGGCTCCGCTGTCGCAGATCTCCGGAAGAGTCACAGGATCGGACGGCTCTCCTTTAGCGAGTATTTATGTCGCCGCCTACCGATCGATCGATGGAGGCTGGAGTTGGCAATCGGGTGTAATCACCGATGCCAATGGCAACTACCGCCTCAAAGGACTGCAAGCAGGAAATTATCGAGTTAGCCTGGGAGGCGCAGACGATGACGAATCATTCGTTTACGAACGAGGCTATTTAGAAGAATACTATAACGATGCACTGACTTTGGCTTCCGCTGTTGATATCATCGTGCCAGCTCAGACGAATATTACAGGAATTGATGCGTCATTGACCAAGAGTTCTCAAATTTCAGGTAGAGTGACTGGGCCAAACGGAGCTACGCTCTCAGAAGACATCTGTATCGAAGCTACCGTTGGGTAGGAGGAAGGTGGCGTTTGGAAAATGATTCTTCCGCTTACGCCGACGGCAGTGGAAACTACACCATCAGAAAACTTCCCGCTGGAACCTACCGTGTCAGATTTTTAAGCGAATATAATTATTACATGTCTGAATACTACGGCGATACAAATGACCTAAATTCTGCTACGCACATCATTCTAGCGGCAGAGACCACGATCTCAGGTATCGATGCTTCACTTGCGATTAGATCTGCGACCCTTCGGACTTCTACAATATCCGGAAGAGTGACTGGACCTGATGGCTCCACACCTCTTCCAGGCATCATCGTCAGCGCATCTATATGGGATGGTTCATACTGGCATGAGAGTTCGGATGATCGCACCGACTCTAATGGAAATTACAGCATCGAAAGCTTGGGCACAGGATCCTATCGAGTCGAATTTGATGGAGGAGCTTACGGATACGCGACTGAGTTTTACAACACTTCATCAAATCAAAATTCGGTCACCGAAATCGCTATTCAGAATGGAATGATGATTACTGGGATCGACGCTTCTCTCACCAGAGAGTCCAAAATCTCAGGCAGAGTGACTGGATCAGACGGCACAACGCCCGTAGATGATGGAACCGTCTTTACTTATCGTTGGACAGGCTCGCAATGGGAATTGGTATGGATTACCGGCACCGACATCGATGGCACTTATCAAATTTGGAATCTTAGAGCCGGAACTTATCGCCTCAAATTCCAAGACGACAGTGAAAATTACGCAAGTGAATACTACAACAATGCCACGAATCTAAGTTCTGCCACTGACATCGTCCTTGCTGCCGAAACGACCGTTACCGGAATCGACGCTTCGTTGGCGAATGCATCGCGAATCTCTGGCAAAGTCACAGTAGCCAGTGGTGCAACACTCACACCTCTAGAATCATCTACCCCTGTCAACGCATATCGCTGGACAGGTGAATCTTGGAGTTTGGAAAGTCGTGCGGACACCGATAATTATGGAAATTACAGCATCGCGGGACTTGCTGCCGGAGTCTACCGAGTCGAATTTGAAGGAGACGGATATTACTATACAGGGGAGTATTACAACAATGCGTTAACCCTAGATTCATCCACCGCCATTATGGTGCCCGCCGCAACGACCGTCTCGG
>JAAURL010000189.1 GCA_012032235.1 Akkermansiaceae bacterium
GCTGGCTTTTTAGTTTTGAGTACAAATTATATCCCGGATTTATTACAACTGCAAGATCCTAATTTATTAGCGGTATTATTTGGAGGCATTGTGGCTTTAGGTGTATTAATCTCTGGCTTGAGCGCTGCGGAGAACGATGTCTTTCAAGCTCCCGTCTGGGTTGAGCGTCTCTGCGTGGCGCAGTCTGACTGTAGTTCCCGCTGGACCATTGACCTTGAGGCGGCACCAGCCTGCGATGTTTTGGCCGAAGTCGTATATCCACACACCGGGGCGAATTTCCTTTAAACTAACAGCAGAGAGCGTAGCAGTGACTCGGATCGGTGGGATAGGAACCGTGGGGATTTTCCCGGTCGGACCTGGGAGGATTTCCACAGGTTTCCACGACTGGGAATCGAAGCCTGGACTGGCCCAGCCTGCTTGCTCCCGGCGTGCATCATAGATTTCTCCGTCGTAGTCGTTGTTCGCACGGATGGGGCCTTGGTCGGTGGCTAGCCAGGAGGAATCCGTGACGACGCTGGACTGAGTACCATCCTGATAGTCGATGATGAGGCGTGCCTTTGCAACGGGCCAGCCGGAGCTAATGGTGGTAGCAGGAACTCGATTCCGGGGAGCATAGTAGCGGCCATTTCCCAAATGAATGCCAATGGCGTTCGCTCCCGGGAGAATGTTAGAAGTGACATCGTGTGTGACGATAGGGAGACGCTGGCTGTAATCGGTGATGCCAGGAGCGAGAACTTGGGAGGAAATTTTCCCGCCATTTAGAAAAACCTCATGATAGCCGACGCCGATGAGATGCAGTGTGGCTCGCTTGATTGCAGGCTTGGTGGAGAAATCCTTCCGCAGCATTCGTGCAGGGAGCGGGGCGGTCTTGTGAGACCCAGCGTGGTTTATTCGATTCATCAATGACGAGAACTTCTGGCCAAGCCGAATCGTCGAATTGTAATCTCTCCCGGTAAGAGGTTCCTCCGGTTTTGACTTTCCAAACGCTGTCCTGGAAAAGCGGTGAAGTGATGAGAAGTTGCGCCGTCTCAGTTCCGGGAGAAGCTGTTTCAACATTGATGAAATTTTCCCCCTCTAACAAATAAGGGGCGATGTTGAGAGCTTGCCCCTCCTTCGCTCCCGCGCTGCCAGTCATCACGTGGCGGCCATTTAGCCAGAGCGTGTAGGCTCGGTCGGTGGCGACGTGTATTTGTGCTTGCTCTGGAATCTGGGCCAAAGAAAAGCGCTTCCGAAACGTCGCATTTCCCGCTGCCGTGGCACGCATCCAGCGCGCATCTGCGGGAAATGTGCCAGTTTCTGAAGGAGATCCGGAAATACCAACCCATTCTGCCCCGCTCCAGTCTGCGGGCTGGATTAAGCCCATCGACCACTCGCCCAGCGGGGATTCACTGATCGCTCCCGATTCGTCCCAGACTTTGACTTGCCAAAAACACACTGGTTAGAAATGAGCGGTTTTCCGGCGTATGGGATCTGGATGCTCTCGCTAGAAGCAACGCGACCAGTGTCCCAGAGCAGTTTTTCTCCGCTGGAAAGCTGGGCTTTTTCTGATGCGACACGGATTTGGTAGGCTGTTTGACGTGCCCCTCTCACGGCAGATTTCAGCTCCCAGGAGAGCCGTGGTGCACCTTCCGTGATCCCGAGTGGCGCTGTTAGATATTCCACTTTCAAGCGATGAATTTCCAATGCTGCCTGGCAATAGACTGTTAGAAACAGCCCGGAAAACAAAGTGATGGATAGTCGACGCATAGGGATTAAATGAACTATTTTGTGGCTCGCTCTTGCCAGCGGGTTTTCCACTCCGGGATTTTGGGTTTCCAGGTGGAGGCTGGGAGCTCATCGTCGAATTCGGATCGCTGTCCAGCACCACGCAGCAAATTACTGATTTCCTTCGCTTCTTGGAGCAGTTCCACCATGCGTTCGGCGCTCAAATTGGGTTTCTTAAGCTCAGCCTTCACTGCGGCGTCCCGGCGTTGCAGGACGGTCCCTGATAATAAAGACAGCGTTTGTTCGGCCGCCTGCACGCCGTCTAGGGATACACCATCGAGACTGATTGATTCGCCAGCGAGTGCGAGACGATCTGCTTCTGGCAAGCTGCTGATAAAGGCATTCACCGCCGCATTTGAAGCGGGATCTGGAGCAGCGCCAAGGATAGCCTCTAACAGAGAAACTCCTTCCACCCAACGATCTGCTTCGTGGATCGTCTCGAACTGCTCGCCTAGGAAACGTTGCGCGGGGCCAGAGGAAAGCGCCAGATGGCAAAGATAAGCGATGATGCGGTGCAAGCGCGTCGGCTCCACGCTTCCCCTGTCTTCAGCGGAATTTTCCTTTACCGCTTGCCCACGATTCTGCTGGAACTTTGCCTTTGCGGCCACTTTCGCAATCGCTTCTCGTAGTGCGGTTGTCGATGTTTGGAAATGAGTGGCTACGACGTTGATTTGATGATCTCGCGCGGCGAAGTCGGTCATCAGCGACAACAGTTCTGCACAGCTGTTCAAAGCATTCGCGCGCTCCGTGGCAGAATCGAAAAGCCCCGTCGCTTTTCCACGCTCCAGTTTGAAATCAAAAAATTCCTTGGCGTTTTCTAGCAGTTTTCGAAACGCTTCTGCGCCATGAGTTTTGAGAAAACTATCAGGATCATCGCCAGCTGGCATTTCCACGATGCGCACCGCTAGCCCTTCTGGCACCATCGCCCGATAGGCTTTCTCCGTCGCGGCAAATCCGGCGCTATCGGCATCGTAACAAATCAGCACGCTCTTGGTGTAACGTTTTAAAAGCTTCGCGTGTTCTGGGGTGCAGGCGGTGCCGCAAGTGGCGATCGCCTGGGCGATGCCTAACTGATGACAGCAAATCGCATCAATCTGTCCTTCGCAAAGGAGCGCGGCTTTTTCTTTCAAAATCGGCTTCTTCGCACGATCCAGCCCGAAGAAAATTTTCGATTTTTTGAAGATCGCTGTTTCCGGGGAGTTGATGTATTTCCCGCTATTTTTGTTTTCCCGCAGCTGGCGTCCGCTAAAGGCGATGACGTCGCCGATTTCATTACAGATGGGAAACATCAGCCGATCTTGAAACCGAACAAATAACCCAGAACGCGGGTTCTCTTCATTTTGTAATTTCACCAAGCCGGATTCAACGAGCTCTCGACCGGTGAATTTGTTCGCCCGTGCCCAATCGAGAAATTTCTTCGGCGAATCTGGCATCCAGCCGATAGACCAGCTCCTCGCCATTTCCGCGCCAAAGCCGCGCGACTTCATGTAATCTCTCGCGTGCTGCGCTGCGGCGTCCTTCATCAACAGCTCGTGGAAAAAGCAGTTGCCTCACGATGCACGTCTAACAAGCGGCCACGCGCACGCCGGGATTGATCTTCTTTAGGATCGGACGCCTCTTCCACCAAGTGGATGCCAGCGCGCGTCGCTAATTTTTTAACCGCATCTACGAATGGTAAATTCTCGTAATCCCGGATGAAGGTAATGGCGCTCCCACCTTTTCCGCAACCGAAACAGTGGAAATACTGGCGCGATGGCGTGATCGTAAAAGAAGGCGACTTCTCATGATGAAATGGACAGAGCGCCTTATACTGCGAACCCGCCTTTTTCACCTGAATGTATGAGCCTATCAAATCGACGATGTCCGTCGCTTCCAAGACTTTCTCAATACTTTCTTTAGAAATTTGCGCCACGATTTTGCTGTGCGGCAGACTATGCGCCATCTCGCGAAGAGGCGAAGCGGAAAGTGATGATAAAATCATCAGCCCCGTGGAGGCGATCACCGGTCGCCTTCTTATTGGTCATTCTCCGGTCGCCTTCTTATTGGTCATTCCCCGGTCGCCTTCTTAGTGACAATTCCCCGGTCGCCGCCAATCTCAATCTCCCTCACAAATCATCCAGCGGACTCGTGATCTCTCCCCGCATCGCTCGCGCCAGCCGGAATTTTTGGCATTTCTGATCATTCATGGCGTCACATTGGTATTTAATCCTCGCCTCCTCGTGGCGGCGATCACTGGTCGCCGTATATTCCCGCTCACCCACACAAGGCATCCAGCGGGCTTTCCACACCCATCCCATGCGCCCCCATCGACACATGCAGATAAATTTCCGTCGTTGTGATATCCTCGTGTCCTAGCAAATCTTGGATGCGCCGCAAATCTGTCCCACTTTCTAACAAATGCGTCGCAAAACTATGCCGCAATGCATGGCTCGTTGCTTGCTTCTCGATTTCAGCTGCTTTCGCCCCGCGTTTGATCGCTTCATTATACACCTTATCGTGCAAATGATGGCGTCGCATCACGCCGATCTCGTGGTTGACCGATAACTGCTTCGCGGGAAACAACCAAAACCACTCAAAAGATTCCGCTGCCCGGCGGTATTTCCGCGCCAATGCCCCTGGTAGATAGACGCCCTGTTGTCCGTTACGCCCATCCATTTCCCACAGGTTCCGCGCATACTCGATTTGCTCTGCCACCAGACCCACAATGCTGCGGGGCAGGACTGACATCCGATCTTTTCCTCCTTTTCCCTGCCGCACCGTGACCGTGCCACGCTCCAGATCGATATCTTTGATGCGTAGGCGGATCAACTCGGAGAGCCGTAATCCCGCACCATACTGGATCTTTGCCGCCAGCCCGTAACGCGCTTCCGGCTTTTCAGCCTCCTCCATTTTCCTAACAAATGCCGCGTTTCCCCTACCGATAACACCACCGGGATCCGCGTGCCAGTCTTCTTTAATTTCACCCCGAACAGCGGCTCCTCAATCCCCAGCACATACTTAAAAAGAAACGCTAACGCATTCAGCGCCTGCTTTTGCGTCGAATAAGCACAGTCCTCATCCTCCACCACAGAAGTCAAAAACCGCGTCGCCGTCTCCACCTGCAAGACACTCTTATCCTCTCCTGCGAACTTTGCGTAGCGCGCCGCCCACGCGCCGTAACACAGCATCGTCCGCCGTGCCAGACCGCGCCGTGCGCATGCCGACTTCACCGCACCACGCACCCGCTCCCCCAAACTGCGATAATCCGCACCCGATTGCTCACAGCATTCCAACCACTTCAAATACCACTGCAACGCATGTCCCCATTGTTCCAGTTGCCACTGCTCACGTGGACGATCCTCGCACAAAACCTCCTGCCGCCAGAAATGCTTCGCCGTCTCCCGACTCGCCCCGAGATCATTACGCAATCGGAAATTTTCAAACCACTCTAGCACCAGCAAAAAACCATTTCTCTCCCGCTCAGTCAGCCCACGGAATTCGGAAAGATCTTTTCTCCAGCACCACCGCAGTTTTTTTGCACTCATGATGAAATAACACTGTTAGAATACGATCCTTAAAACAAGGGAAATTTGTTCAAAAGAACAAACTGGAGGAATTTCTCATCCATTTTCAGAATTTTTTCCGTGTTATATCATAAAGGAACCCATCCCCTCATCGCGCCCTCCCAAAATTACCTGATATACCGATGAATTTTAAAAGAATCGTTGCAATTACGATGAAATTCAGACGTTCTCGTGCTGTCGTACTTACCTGATATAACATTGCAAGTGACTACGAATAAATACTGTTAGATAGAATATGTTAGTCATTCAGCGGTTGCCGTGGTGCTGGCTTTTTTGGAGATCTTGAGGCGGAGGTTTACGCGAAATTTTCCGCTCCTTGGTTCCGCTCCTTGGTTCCGCTCCTTGGT
>JAAURL010000190.1 GCA_012032235.1 Akkermansiaceae bacterium
TCAACGCTGCGAGCTGAAAGATAAGTCTCGCATCAATGGCGACATCAAATCCAAGGTTTTCTCCATGGAAGAAGGTGCCCAGCTCTCTGGCCGCACCGACATCGGCGGCTGATTTTCCATCCAGGAGATTTTTGGAAGTTGCAGGAGGCGTATTACTTCTCCTGCTCGCTCATCCAGGTGAGCACCATGACCCACATGGAAAGTGCCAGACCGAAGAGCGGAATTTGTAAATTAGACGGCAGTGAGTAGAGGATCGCTGTAATCGGGATCCAGACTCCCCAGGTCGCAAACAACAACGGGACGATTTTTTCCCGGTAGTAACGAATCGTGAAAAATGACGAGATGCCTGCCGTGGGAAAGCCGCGATTTTTCCAATCATAAAGCCACGCTTGCACAGGAGCGGCGTAAAACGGGTTGTAGATGAATTGATCGACTAATACTTTTTTCGTTACTACGGAGAAAGTCGCCTCATCACCGAACCAGCTGGCTTGGCAACGAAAGAAGAAATCCACAAGCGTGCCGAGCACCGCATAAAGAGGCACGGTGAATAACAGGTTGCTGAAATTGGAGCGCACGATTTTTCCTCTTTGAAAAACGACGATTCGCAATAATTCAGGGATGAATGCGCCTGCGATGATTGATGAGATCGCTGTGTAGCCATAGCTCGTGCGATTCTTGATTTCCGCCAGATCATTCAGCCAGCTCCGTAATGGCGGATAGAAAAAATAGGCCAGCACAATGGCCAACATCATCGTCTGCACAATCAGGCCGGGCACTAAATTCGCCCTAGCGGCTCGCAAGCCAGCAGCCCAGGGCGGTTCGCGTAATAGGGTAGGAGAAATGGAAACGTCGTGTGCCAAGGCGGCGGACCTTGTTAATAGGAGATCGAATTCGCAAGACCGGATTTTCAGCTTCAAAACAACTTCTACGAATACTCCTCCGCGCTTTTACAAAGATCGACAAATGTTCCTGAATCTGTTGCTTTTTTCGCGATGATGGATGGATCACTATTAGTGCTCGGGATTTCTGGGCCGGAATTGAGTCGCGAGGAGGCGACGCTTTTTCGCGAGCTGCAACCTGCAGGATATATTTTGTTCACACGCAATATCGTTTCTGCTGAGCAGACGCGAAAACTCACGGATGATCTCCGTGACCTGTCATCTGAAATGCCGATCATTGCCATTGACCAAGAAGGCGGGCGGGTCACGCGAACCAAAGAAATCGCGCCGCCAGCGCCGTCAGCACCAGCGCTAGCAGCCCTAGGCGATATGGGAAAAATCGCTGACGCAGGTGCATTTACGGGTGATTTATTGCGGCTGTTAGGAGTGAATTTAAATTTCGCTCCAGTCCTCGATCTTGATCATTTCCCAGAGACCCAAAACGCGCTACGTGGCCGCTGCTGGGGTCGTGATCCACAGAGAGTGATCGACTATGGCGGTCAGTGGAACCGCTGGATGAGAAAACGCTCCGTCGCCAGTTGCGCGAAACATTTTCCAGCTTGTGGCCGTGCCCAGTCAGACCCGCATCACGATTTGCCATCATCGCCTGCAACGATCGAAGATTTGCTCCGCGAAGACGTGATTCCTTATACTGCGCTGATGCCAGAGTTAGACGCGATCATGTTGGCGCATGTCGAGTTTCCTAACATCGATTCGGAATTTCCCGCTTCGCTTTCTCCCCGCATCATCCGGCGTTTCCTCCGCGATCAGCTCGGCTTTGATCAGCATCTAGTCCTAACCGATGATCTCGACATGGGAGCAATTACGAATCGCTATGGACGCGGCCAGGACGCGAAACTAGCAATCGAGGCAGGAAACGACCTCGCGCTCATTTGTCATCAGACCAGTAGTGCAAAAATCAGCAGCTACCGCCATTGTGGAATTGCCGTATTGGATGATCGAAGAAGCTCATAGACGCTTGGAAAAATTCCGCCGCAAACTACATCCGCCGATGAAATGGGAGGAGAAAAAATGGCAAAGCACATGCAATTCGCTAGCTAAACTGGCCTCGGAAATTCCTGAAATTTCAACGCTACAAGCGAGCAGCCCAGTCGCCGACTATTAAACTCTTGCGCAGCTACCATGATCACATAAATTTTTCTGAAGATTTGCACAAAATCATCGTCAAAATGGCGCAGATCACCGCATTTTTTCAGAAACCAACAAACCGCTATGAAATCCATCATTCACCAAATCACTACTGTCGCCGTCGCGATCATCATAGCGTCAGCCACAGCTCTAGAATCACGTGCCACAGATCTTTTTCTCGAAGGCTCCGGCTACTTTGAATTGGATAAGAAAGTCAAATTCTTTGGCGACAGAGGGAAAAAGCAATCTGGTAAGTTCAAGTATTTAGGCGCTGACTTCTATCGTAAGGCTGAGGTTGGCATTGATGAAGTTGTCAATGATTCGAAATTCCGCTCAGGCACGATGAGTTTTGAATTTTGGGCGATGGATTTTTTCGGGGCGGAGAGCGGAATCATTCTCATGACACATAAAGTCTCACCGCTGAAGGCCCGCAGATTTTACGACGGCCTTGATCGGAGAGGATACGCGATTTTCTTGGATGAACGCCGTTACCCGGAATTGAGCCTCTGGGAATTCACGATCGATGGCTGGGAATTTAGAGACGCACTTTCCTTTTCCAGAAAAAGCCGCCTGTAAACTTCACCGCATTCTTCGGATGCCGGGTATCAGGGTTCACTGATCCCGGCATTTTTGTTTTCATGCAATTCGCACGATTGATGAGATTTCAGCAAATGTTGCAGCAGTATTGAAGCGAGGGAGAAATTTAATTTTTCTTAATGATTCGCTTTGACGAACTACGGCATTTTCCGTAGATCAATGGGCATTACAGTTATGAAGTGTCCGCGCTGCGTTCAGAAAATTCACCGAGCTGCGGAATCATGTCCGCATTGTGGATTTTCGCTAGCGGATGCCGATGTGAATTTCGGCGCGGAGGATGTGAGGATTCGTTGTCTAACTGATACAGCTGGGCTTTTTCGGCGTAACGAGCGGCAGCGAGTGGAATCCGCAATGGAGAAGATCAATCAGCATTTTCCGCAACTGTTTGTAGCGATTTATACTGGATCACTGGGAGAAGTGGCAAACATCCGGCAGTTCGGATTTTGGCTTTTGAATCGAGCCGCTTTCGAGGATGTGCCAGTGGAAAAGCCAAACGAGGCTGGGATTTTGATCACGCTGGATCCTGATTCAAAAGCAGCAGGGATCGTTTTCGGATATTTGTTAGATCCATTTCTCGAAGAGCTGGACACCTTTGAATGCCTTTCTCGCGCCCATGCCCATTGGTTAGAAGGACGCTACACGGATGGCATTTTACGCGTGCTGGCCCACCTAGATATTGTTTTGCAAAAACGCAGTCGTCAGGCCCGCCGGGATCCTGAACATTTTGAAAGCAAAGTCAGTGGCGTATCGAAAAAAGGTGACATCGTGCGAGGCATTCGCACCGGCCACAGTGCGGTCAGTCGCACTCACAAAACGAAGGAGGCCGCGCGGTGAAATTTTCCCGCTGTGTTTGTATTTTGTTAGTTTGTGGGCTTTCCACATTCGCGGAAGCTAAGACGCGCAGTCGTAAAAAAACGGAAAATCCAAAGGAACCCGCGCCCGTAGCCGCAGAGATTTTACCCGGTGAAATTCTCCTTTGCGACAGCCCAGATTATCAAGCGCCAGAGTTTACCGCGTTAGTAGTTCCGCCACCTACACGTGATGAAATCGTGAATGATGAGACGCCTCAACAGCTCATTCCCGAGAAATTCCTAACAGAATATTTCGGTGCACGTCCGCAAACGTTCCTTGTCGATCCACAAGGTTTGCTGAGTCCTGCAGATTCAAAGGATCGGCTCGATTTTTTAAACTACCATGCGGGAGATTCCTCCATCGACATCTTCGTCTATCTCATCGGCAAGGATCAGGAAATCCCGAGTGAAGTGAGGCATGAAGAGCTATTGGAGCGCTTTTATTCTGAAGGCAGACCGGCGGCAGTCGTATGGTATTTCCTGGGAAATCCACAACGCTCTGTGATCCAATTGAGCCCAGCGATTCGCGAGAAAATTCCAGCGACGGAACAGCACCGGACTTTAGAGAATTCTGTCATTCAGGCATTGGAGAAAACGCAGCCGACTGAGCAGTTAGAAAAATTTCTCACGCAGCTCTCGATCCGGATTTACGGAATGGAACGGATACTCGGCGTGGAGCAAAAGGCGGCTGATTCGGAGTCAGGACTCCAGCCGATCATTTTGAAATCCCAAAAAACGAAGGAGAAGAAATCGCAAAAATTGCTTTGGCTCCGTGAACAAGCGGAGCAACTTGCGATCCCTGTCGGGGCGAGTGCTGGCGGTTTATTTTTCCTGTTAGGAATCATCTATTTTCTCCGGCGGCGTGCGCACTACGTTTTTCCTGAGTTTGATGTAGAGCCTCGTCTGGGTGGCTCACATGCAGCTGGCATCGGGGCGGTGATTTCTTTTTCCAGTGCCGCAGTGCCGCCTGCTTCACAGCGTGAGCAATTACCGGATTATTTGCGGCGAGGCTAAAAAAGAAACAAGTTGCTATGGGATTTCCTGATTCATTGAAACGTATAATCAGGCCAAGCGTCGTTACGCTTTTGGGCGTAGCCGCCACCACTTTTTTGGCGGGTTATCTCGGGAACGTATGGTGGTTCTTTGATTTGTTTTCGCATTTTCGATTTCAATATATCGCAGGCTTCGCGGGACTTTTGATTTTGTTAGTGATTTTACGAATGCCTAAAATGGCGGTGGTTTGCTCGATTGCGTTAGTCGTTTCCAGCGCCTCGGTGCTTCGCTATTTTTTACCGAATCAGCAGCGATGCGATACGAAATCACTGACTTTACTCTCCTACAATGTGCTGACGAGTAATCAGGAAAAACAGCGCGTGCTGGATCTGATTCGTGCCAGCCGTGCGGATGTGATCGCGCTTTACGAAGTGGATTCCGCATGGGCGGAGGCTCTTCGGGAAATCGAGGATGAGTATCCTTACGCAGTCTACTCGCCGCGTGAAGATAATTTCGGAATTGCGCTTCTGGCGCGGGAGAATCTGGTCGAGGCGAAAGTCGAAATAATCGGCCCGACAGAGGTGCCGTCGATGATGGTAGAATCGAAAGTCGGAGGTCTCAGCTTCCTCATGTTTTGCACGCATCCGATTCCACCCATGGGAGGAAGGAACTCACAGGAGCGTGATCAACAGTTGAAGGAAATCGCGGAACGCGTGGCTAGCTCCGGCCGCAAGGACGTAATCGTAGCGGGAGATTTGAATGCGTCACCGTGGTCAGCAGCGATGCGGCCATTGTTTCAAGCAGGCTTGCGGGATGCACGACTAGGACACGGAATCTCTCCGACATGGAGCACCGATAAACTGTGGATTTCCATCCCGATCGATCATGTTCTGATAGGCGATGCGCTCCACGCCACGGAGGCAAAAATCCTCGACGCGAGTGGATCCGATCACAGTCCAGTGCTGGTCACGTTCTGTCGAAAGGCAACGGATTGATGCCTGAAATTTTCGGGAGCCCGGATCTTTTTCATCTTGATGACTTGGCGCTTGGAAAATTCGCGGCGTTTTCTGAGTCTCTGCGCATGTCGCAAAGTCACATCGATGTCCGCTACGTCGCC
>JAAURL010000191.1 GCA_012032235.1 Akkermansiaceae bacterium
GAATATTTTAATGTCGAAGCGCTCCGTCACCCAAGCTTCTCCCGTGGATTCATCCAGCCAACAGCGGTTTCGTGAAAAATGGAGAGAAGTGAGTTGCTCTGACAGCAAAGTTCCCGGCTGTAACCAGCCAATCAGATGATAGGCCTCTTGCCGATCATCGATGCCAGAGGGACCGTAGCTATTTTCCAGAAAGGCAGAGATCCTATCGCGAAGCTCCTGGCTGCCTGCACGACGAACGACAGGCGTGGATTTGAAACGGAGATCAAATTCTCTTTCTACGCGATCCACCAGCTCTTGTGGCACGGCGAATTCGCCACCGCCCTGGGCCAGAGAGCGCAGCGAATCATTCTCCCGCCGCAGCATTTCGTTCTCCTCATTGACCATGCGGAGTTGATCTTCCAATCCCGACTGATTTTCCGCAGGACTCGACATGGAACGCCAATGCAGACCCTGTAAAATTCCAGCTGCGCCGATCGCGCCGCCTAACAAAAGTGAAAGTATCGTCTGGGGAGAAGGCACAAACTCGATAAAACGTTAGTAAAGCGCGCTTGTTAGTTTCCGTCTTTAAAAGGATTTTCTCCCAATTCAGATGACTTGATGCCAAAGACATCCTCGAATTTTTTACCAGGGAGCAAATTATACACAATCGGTGCGCTGCGCTTCCCTTCGGCATCATAAATGTAGGCGATGATTTGAATCGGAGTTTCCTTTCCCGTGTCTTTATCAATGCGCTTTACGCGAGCGTCGAACATCAATTCACGCTCTAACAGGCCAGTTACTTTATGGTAACCGTAGCTGACTTTGAAAAGTTCCTGCTTCTGGCCATCATAGATTTTACAGCCTAGCGGATTGCCATTTTCATCCATGGTGTAGCGCGTGACCATGATCACCTCATCGTTGAGCTTACGAGTTTTGGTGATCTTTTTATTATCTGGAGTGCGCACTAAAACCTCGCGCGATCCGTCTTTAAATTTCATGACACGCACATTCGGGCCATCCACTTCTTCTGCATCTTCTACCACCATGGGTGCCAGCTTTCGCGAGGAGGCACTTTCCTCAGCATGACATAGGAACGAAAAAGCAAGCCCTATCGTGAGAGCGCTGATTTTCAAAGTTGTCAGTGTGTGCATGGCGCGCAAAATAGCGATCCGCAGCGAACGCTGCAAGCCACCAATTTAACCGATGATTTGGAAAACGCGCCGTGGATTTCTCGATCTCTCACACCGTGCTCAGGTGATGGGAATTCTCAATGCGACGCCAGATTCATTTTCCGATGGCGGCGCTCATTTGCATCTACAAGCCGCTCTTTCTCATGCCCGGGAAATGATCGCGGAAGGAGCAACAATCATCGACATCGGCGGTGAATCCACCCGGCCCGGAGCAGCTCCCGTTTCTGCACAAGAGGAAATGGCTCGCACCCTCCCAATCATCACCGCGCTGCGTCAGGAATGGGATGGATTGATTTCCATCGATACCTCAAAGGCAGCTGTCGCCAAGGCCGCGCTGGAAGCAGGCACTGACATCGTTAATGACGTCAGTGGCTTAATGGCTGATCCAGAAATGCCAGCCATCTGCGCCGCCAGTGGCTGCGGCGTGGTCGTGATGCACATGCAGGGAAACCCACAGACGATGCAAAAAGCACCCCACTATTCAGACGTCGTCGCGGAAGTGCAGGCATTTTTCCACGAGCGAAAAAACGCTCTGATCGCCGCTGGCATTCACCCTTCTGCATTGTGTTTTGATCCCGGGATTGGTTTCGGGAAAACGCTAGAGCACAATCTCACCTTGTTACGAAATCTAGGCGACCTGACCATTTCTGATCACCCACTTTTACTCGGAGTGTCGCGGAAAACTTTGATTGGAAAAATTTTAGCAAGCGATGATCTGAAAGCTCGTGAATGGCCCACCGTCGCCATCACCGCAAATGCCCGGGAGCAAGGAGTCATGCTCCATCGCGTGCACTCCGTGAGGCAAAATGTCGAGGCCCTGCGAATGATCGAGGCGATTTTGTCTGCAAGGAAAGAGGCCCTCGAAATTTCCTAACTGAAATACGTGAATTTCGCGGAGCGCCAATCCGCTGAGCTACTCCCGATCATCACGAGAAATTCTCCCGGTTCGATGACCGGGAGAAGGTCTTTTCCGGGAAAACTCAGATCGCTCCCGGTGAGGGTGAAAGTGACGAATTGCGATTCGGCGGCAGCCAAGGAAATCCGTTGAAAGCCGCGCAGTTCCTGGATCGGGCGGGTTACGGAGGCAACCAAATCCCGGATGTAGAGTTGCAGCGTTTCCGTCGCCGGATGCGGACTCAAGTTGGTGATTTCCGCGGAAACGAGGAGCGACTCATCGGGACGCATTTCCGGGGAATTTACCCGGATATCGCCGAGCTGAAATTTCCCGTAAGTCAGGCCGTGGCCGAAGGGAAAAAAGCGCGTCGTTTGGACGAATCCAGATATTTCGACGTGTATTTCTCCCCAGCAGAAAATGGCCTCCCAGTCGATTTCTCCCGGTAAGTCATCGGGAGCTGACCGACATTTCGCGGGAACCCATCGTCAATTTCCCGACGGGGGAAAAATCCCCGAAAATCATCTGCGCCAGCGCCCGTCCCCCTTCGATTCCCGGTGCCCAAGCGTGCAAAATGCTAGGGAAATTCGCCTCCTCCCAGCTGAGATCCAAGGGCCGCCCGCTGAAAGTGACGAGCACGCAAGGTTTTCCCGATTTTGCGATCTCCCGCGCCAGCTCCCGCTGGGATTTCGGCAGGCGGATGTCCGTCCGGCTAGCAGCTTCTCCCGACATTTCATAGGTTTCTCCCAACATCAAAATGACCACATCAGTCTCGTCTCTGATTTCAGTCGTGATTTTCGCTCGCTCCCCAACAGCCTCGCGGATCGCATCCAGTGGGGAAATCACCGATTTTTCGTCTCCCGCCGCCATCCAGCAACCGAGCAAATCACGACAACTTTCTGCCAGCGGACCCACCACCGCGATGCTCCCAGTTTTGGCCAGCGGGAGCAAAGCGGGAGAATTCTTGAGCAAAACGATCGATTCAATCGCCGCTTCAAAAGCCAGTTCCCGATTCAGAGAAATGTTCCCGCCACCGCGCAAAAATGGATCGGCGAACAGCCCGAGATCCCACTTTGCTTCTAAAATCCGCATCACTGCTGCATCTAGGATTTCCTGGGAAACTTCTCCCGATTGAACTAAAGTCGGTAGCTCGTTGAGAAAAATTTCCGAAACCATGTCCATATCAACACCCGCTTCCAACGATTGCTTAGCCGCATCGGCATCTGTTGCCGCGGTACCGTGGTTTTTCATTTCTGAAACCGCCGTGTAGTCGGTTACGACGCAACCTTGAAAGCCCCATTTCTCCCGCAAAATTTCCGTCAGCAGGCAGCGATTTCCACTCGCTGGAATGCCATCGACGTCGTTGAAAGCGTCATGACGTCCGTGCCCCGGCATCGATTGCGGCTCGATACGGCGGGAAATACGTCTCCTCCATTTCCCGGCAGCTCATGTCTACGGTGTGATAATCGCGCCCTGCTTTCACGGCACCGTAGAGAGCAAAATGTTTTACACAAGCCATTACTGATCTGTGATTTGTAAGATTATTTCCTTGAAAACCGCATACGATGGCTGCCGCGATTTTCGCTCCCAGCCAAGGATCCTCCCCTGCCCCCTCCGCCACCCGACCCCAGCGAGGATCTTGGGAAATATCCACCATCGGCGAGAAAACCCAGTTCAGTCCGTCCGCAGCAGCCTCTGCGGCAGCGAACCGGGAGCAGCGCTCAATCAAATCGAGATTCCATGAGCAAGAGAGTGCCAGCGGGATCGGGAAAATCGTGCGATGCCCGTGAATCACGTCGTAGCCAAAAAGGAGTGGGATTTTTAGCCGACTTTGGAGTGCGATTTCCTGCATTTCTCGCGTTGCGGCGGGAGTGAAAACATTGAGCAATGCGCCGCATTCTCCCGAGCGGATTTTCGCTGATAAATCACCGGAATCTTTGACACCGGTGGCATCCATCGTGCCTGTCAGCAGATTCAGCTGCCCGGCCTTTTCTTCCAGCGACATGCGGGCAAGGAGATTTCGGAGGAAATGTTCTCGATTCACTTGGGTATTCGATGGTTCGACTGGAGGATGAATATTTCTAACCGCAGATTTCGTAAATTACCCTGATTTTTAAAGAGATACAGATCAAATTTTAGCTAGAGCTCTTCCGTTTTGCGTCTTTTGTGCTTTCTTGCGGCTAAATCCATTTTCAAATTTCCTCCGTCATTCCCGCCCAATGCCAGAGAGTGGGATCCAGCTCATCGCGGGCGGCTTTGGCGACTTTTTCGGCGTCAGCCAGATCGTGCAAAATTGCAAAAACCGTGGAGCCCGAACCACTCAGCATCGCCGCAGCGACTTCGGAGCGGCCGAGGAGCCATTGTTTCAGCTCGGCGAGAAACCGGTGCTTTTCAAAAACCGGGCGCTCCAAATCATTGACCAGGGAAATTCCGCTGACTTTCTGCGGCTTGTAATCAACGGAAGAAATTTCAAACGATTGTTTCCATCTTTTGTATGCATCGGGCGTTGCAACGCTAAAAGCGGGTTTGAGGAGTAAAATTGGGAGTGCCGGTGGTGAAGAAACAGCTGCGATCATCTCCCCACGCCCAGTGCAGCGCGCCGCTCCCGCAGTGAGAAAAAACGGAATGTCGGAGCCTAGTTCACTGGCCAGCTGAGAAAGTTCTTGTGGGTTCAATCGATAATCAAACAGTTGATTTAAACCAATGAGAGTTGCCGCAGCATCACTACTCCCACCACCCAGGCCCGCACCATGAGGAATGTTTTTAATCAGCAAAATTGAACAATTAAAATTTTCCTTAATTTCTGATTTATAATAATTTAAGGATTTTATTACTAAATTTCCATGATCTTGTGGCAGCTCTGGATCGGAGCATTCAAACGAGAATTCTTCGGCCAAGGAGATCGTAATTTGATCCGCTAAGCCGGGCAATTTCACCATGAGCGTATCGATTTCATGAAAACCATCATCGCGCTTGCTCAAGATACGCAGCGAGAGATTGGTTTTAGCGGGAGCGCTTAAAGTGATCGTTTTCATCTGCATTTAATCGCGAACCATCAATGCCATCATACGTCCAGTTTTTCCGAGTTCTTGGCGATAGCTGTAAAATCTCCCGAGATCGGCAGCAGTGTCTAAACGGCAATCTGTAAAATTTCCAACATTCGCTTGAAATGTCTGTTTTCCGATTTCGGCGGCAAAATCGACCTCGTAGTGAGGAGGACGAATGCAGGGACTGAGCACCGCAGTGACATCTTCCGGACAAGTCCCAAATTCTGTTTTCATTCGTTCCAGCGCAGTTCTCAGAATGTTTCCCTCTGTGCCTTTTTTCCCGGAATGCAGCAGACCGATCGCTCCCGATTTGCGATCTGCTAGCCAGATCGCGCCGCAGTCGGCTGTGTAAATCGAGAGGACAATTCCCGGTTGATTGGTGATTAAGCCATCGACGCCCGGA
>JAAURL010000192.1 GCA_012032235.1 Akkermansiaceae bacterium
CACTGCCCGTCATGCCGCTGACCTCAAAAGCATCGAGAATCGCTTCTCGCTGGGCGCGGCCAATCGTGATTCGCCCCAGCACATCGGTCTTGAGCAAAGAGCCCGCAAGCACCGCAACCCCATCAGGGGGAAATGTTTCGTTCGCCGTATTCATAAACGCCGTAGGTATCACACCTACGACGGTTATGACTAGAGGTGCTTCGTAGGACGCTTACAAGAGATCTAGCGAAACGCAGTAACTTATAACAAAAAAGCCACCCTCGTAAGAAGGTGGCTTTTAGAGAAAAATATGAATGAGCAATTACTTGCCGCCGTCGAGCTCGTCTTGCCAAGCTTTTAGCTCAGCCCACTTTGCATCGCGTGCCATTGCAGATTGCTGAGGCCATGTGCCTGGATTGTGAGCAGAGAATGTGGAGCCTGCGGCGTCGAGAAGTTCTTGCAACCGCTCCACTGAAGTATCAGCGAGCTGTGCCCAAGTGTTGATGCCACCTGCGTTGAAGATTTCTTTGATTTTTGGACCGATACCTTCGATGATTTGGAGATCATCCTGGACGATTTTTTTGCCCCAGAGCTCAGAAGCTTCAGCGATTTTGCCAGCAGCGACAGTCTTTGCAGGAGCGACGTTCTTGATGGTAGCAGCGGCGACTTCTTGGGAAACGACGTTTACGCGGCGACCTTCTTTATCGAAGAATACGCGGCCATCGACGAGAGCGAAAAGTGTGTGGTCGCGTCCGCAACCGACGCCAAGACCTGGATGCACTTTCGTGCCACGCTGGCGGATGATGATGTTACCAGCAACGACAGCTTGGCTGCCGAATTTTTTAACGCCGAGGCGTTTGCTGCGTGAGTCGCGACCGTTTTTAACGGAGCCTTGTCCTTTTTTATGGGCCATGGAAGTAGGTAAGGTAGAAGTTAAATTAACCTGCGATCGATGTGATCTGAAGTGTGGTTAAACTACGGCGGAAGCCGATGGTCTTATGGAAACCTTTGCGGCGCTTGAACTTAAAGGCAACGCCTTTTGGTCCGCGATATTGGTTGATGACTTTCGCAGTCACGGAAGCACCTTCGACCGTAGGAGCGCCAATTTTCATGGAGTCTCCGTCGACGACGAGCAACACGTCAAATTGAACTTCTGAATCGACTGCAACGTCGAGCTTCTCGACATCAAGTTTGTCGCCTTCTTGGATGCGGTATTGTTTGCCGCCGGTTTTGATCACTGCGTAGGCCATGGCCGTATGGGATGAAAGGTTAAGTCCGTCTCCAGTGGACGGGGCGGGGAGAACACCACGGGGATTTCATCTACGCAAGGTTTTTTTATGAAGAATAAGTTTTTTCGAGATTCAAAGAATTTCCGGCAGGATGCCGGAAATGGCACGCTGGAAGCGTGCGCCCCCCGAATGAAGAAAGAACTCATGTCCCTAAACCGAAACCTTCTCCCTCACTTTGGCAGCCAGTTCGTGAAACGCAGCGGAAATTTTGTGGTCGCTGGATGAAAGTAAAGCGATGGGAGCGCCGCTGTCGCCGCGTTCGCGGGTTTCGATGTTGATCGGGATTTGGCCGAGTAGTGGAACATTCATATCGGCAGCTTCACGCACTCCGCCTTCTTTGCCGAAAATATAGTATCTCTTCCCAGCATCGCACTCGAACCACGCCATATTTTCAACGAGGCCTAAAATAGGAACGTTCACTTTTGCAAACATAGAAACAGCTTTCCGTGCATCAATGAGAGCGACTTCCTGTGGTGTCGTAACGATCACCACGCCATCGACGGAGACAGTTTGGACAATCGTCAACTGGACATCTCCCGTGCCTGGCGGCAAATCTAACACGAGGTAGTCGAGTTCTTCCCACGCCACCTGGCGGAGAAATTGCTGGGTGTAACGGGTGGCCATCGGCCCACGAACGATCACTGGGGAGCGGTCTTCTAGCAGAAATCCCATCGACATCAGTTTGAGGCCGTAAGCTTCTAGCGGAATGATCTCGTCGTTTTCATTTGCCATCGGACGCTCGTGCACGCCGAACATTTGGGCCACCGATGGGCCGTAAAGATCACAATCGCAGAGTCCGACTTTTGCACCGGTGGCAGCTAATGCAACTGCGAGATTTGCCGCGACGGTTGACTTCCCTACCCCGCCTTTTCCTGAGGCGACTGCGATGATGCGCTTTACGCCGGGAATCGAGGATTTGCCGACGGTGCTGCCACCGGCTGCGGCGGGAGCGTCTTTCACATCGATGTCGATTTTCACCGTGCCGATGTCAGGGAGCGAGTCGAGAGCTGCGTGGCATTCTTGGAAAATTTGCTGCGGGATTTTGGGATCCCGGGTGGCCACTTCGATTTGCACGGTGACCAGGCCCGGCTCACATTTCACGTCTTTGACGAGACCGAAGGAAATAATATCCCGGGAAAAACCAGGATAACGGACTTGGCGGAGGGCTTCACGGATAAAATCAGGACTCATGGGCGGCGGGATTCTCACTCAATCGCGGCTAGACGCAATGCCTTTCACTCCACATTTCTCTCCCCCGGGGTTGACTCGCAGGAAGAACCGCCGGAATACTGCGGCCCTCAAACGCTCACAATCAAACTCATGGAAAACGTCATCATCATCGGCACCGGCTGCGCAGGATATACTGCGGCAATTTATACCGCTCGCGCGAATCTAGCCCCGCTCCTTCTTTCCGGAACCCAGCCGGGAGGTCAACTCACCACCACGACAGAAGTGGAAAATTTCCCCGGTCATCCTGAGGGAATCATGGGGCCAGATCTGATGATGAAAATGCAGGCGCAGGCGGAGAAATTTGGTGCCCGTATTGAATGGGCCAGCGTGGACTCTGTGGAGCGCCGCGCTGATGGCACTTTCCTGCTCAAGGCGGGAGAGCAATCGCATGAAGCAAAAACGGTGATCGTCGCGACGGGAGCTGCGCCGCGTCATTTGGGTCTAGAAGGAGAGAAAAACCTCATTGGTCACGGCCTAACATCTTGCGCGACTTGCGACGGTGCATTTTACCGCGACGTCCCAGTTTGCGTCATTGGTGGCGGTGATAGCGCCTGTGAAGAAGCGGGATTCCTCACGCGCTTCGCTAGCAAAGTTTACCTCATCCATCGGCGTGATGAACTGCGCGCCTCGAAAATCATGGCCGACCGCGCCTTGGCGAATCCGAAGATCGAACCGATCTGGAATTCCACCGTTTGCGAATATCTAACAGATGAAAAGGTGAGATGCGTGCCGTAATGTTAGAGAATCTCATTACGGGAGAAAAGAAGGAGCTGCCAGTGGCTTGCGTTTTTGTCGCCATCGGCCACGTGCCGAACAGCGCGTTCCTCGGCGATCTGGTGGATAAAGATAGAGAACGGTTACATCATCCAAAATCCCGGACGCACCTCGACCAAAACTCCCGGCCTCTTCGCCGCTGGCGACGTAGCAGATCATTATTACCGCCAAGCGATCACCGCTGCTGGCCAAGGCTGCGCCGCTGCGCTGGAAGCAGAACGCCTGCTAAGCGAGCATGAATGAACGTAGGCGCGGTCGTAAGACCGCGTTTAGATTAAAACTCGTTCTTACGAACGAGCCTACATCCCTTCCCTACCTTGCTCCTGCTGCTTGTAATTTTTTGATCGCCTCGTCGAGGCGGGAGCGAGTGGCTGTTAGAGTGTTGCTAAGCTCACGGAGCTTTGCGTCGCGCTCGGCAATGGCGGCTTCCCAAGTTTTTAACTGCTCCTGGTTTGATTGATCCGAGCTAGTCGCCGCGGCAGCTTGGGCTTGATGTTCGGCGATGAGTTTTCCATGGCGGCCTCGGTTTCTTGGCGTGCCTTGACGGTGGATTCGACGGATTCTTTGAGCTGTGCGACGTCGTTTTCCAAGGCGCTGGCTCGCATTCTCTCCGCGACAGATTCGTTACGGGAAATGATGAGCTGCTGATTGAGATCATTGATTTTGGCTCAAGCCGCGCTCCTTGAGCCACTGGATGAGGAGCACGCCAATGAGGAGCAAGCAACCGACGAGGTTGATGATAGGAAGAAATCGATTCACACTCACGGCGGTGGAGTTTTAGATTCAAAGCTGACTTTCTCGATGCCAGCAACGCGGACAGCATTGAGAACATCGAGGACGTTTTTGTGGCGGGAATCGGCATCGGCGGAAATGAGCACGCGGGTTTCATCGGGCGCAGCTTCTTTTTGAAGACGAGCGGTGATTTCTGATAGCGTCACGATTTTCGCGTCCCAAGTGATAACGCCGTTCGGATCGATGGCGATTTGATAGGGCGGCGCTTTGGGATCGGGAATCCCGGTGGAGGCTTCGGGTAAATTCACAGGGACGCGGTTGAGCTGTGTCATGCTCAGGCTGACCATCATGAAGCTGGCGAGCAGGAAAAACATGATATCGATGAGCGGGACGATCTCGATGCGGGCTTCATCGCCGTGATCGTCGCCAGCAGAGCCGCTGTGGAGTTGGACGGGCATCAGCGGGATTTCTGGTTAGGGGAAAATTTCTCCAAATCGTGGCCGTGCTCCTTGGCGGATTTGACTAGTAGCTCGCAATGATTGATCCAGCGCTCGAGTGAAGAGCGGAGGGAGGAAACGCGCTTGCGGAAAAAATTATAGGGAAGCAGGCACAATACGGCGATGGCGATGCCGCAGGCAGTAGCGATGAGCGCTTCTCCAATGCCACCGGTGACTTTCGTAACGGCTAGCTGATCCGTCCCGATCGCAGCGAAGGAACCCATCAACCCCGCGACAGTGCCGAAGAGTCCTAACAGCGGAGCGAGTGTGATCATGGTGCTAAGCACCCACATTCTAGCATCGGCTTTTTCTAACAGATGAGTCGCGTGGAGCTGCATCGCGGCGAGCATGGATGTATTCGCATGGCTGATGCCTTCTTTGAGATTGGTTAGAAATGGCTCGTTGGTATTTTTCGAGAGATCCCAAGCGACGGGGAAATCACCAGTGCCTAAGGCTTCACGAGCTTTCTCCTGAAGGTCCGTTTTGATTTTTGATCGCAGCGATAACCACCAAAAGGCGCGATCGAGAATGACGCTCAGGGAGAGGAGAAAAGTGATGAGGATGGGCCACATGACCCAACCGCCTTCTATAAATTTTTCGACGACGATATTTGCTAACATGAAATGAGGAGTGATGGAGATCGGAGAAATGAAGGAGGGAATTAGTTGAGGCGGAAGACAATGGGACGGACGTATTTGGTGACTTTCCCGGGTGGGAATTTCCAGCGGCGGACGCAGCTCACGGCTTGCTGATTGAGGATCGGCCAAGGAGAAGGACTTTTCGCGTAAGCAGAAATGACGCTCCCGTTTTCACCGACGACGAACTCGACGACGATCGTGCCGGACTGACCTTTGCGCTTTGCCTCGCTGGGATAGGAGGGAGCGGGCATTCTCCCGCCGGCGAGGCGCTTGGCATCTGACATGCCAGTGCCGCCGTTTTGGCCGCCGCTCCCGGCTTTCCTTTGGCATCGGGTTTCCCTGTGGCAGAGCCACCGGTGGGGCTGGT
>JAAURL010000021.1 GCA_012032235.1 Akkermansiaceae bacterium
TTAGAAGAAGGCCAGGAAATCACTCAAGAAAAAGTCAATGCCCAAGGAAAACGAGTCACTCAAGTCATCAGAAAAGGCATGAAACCTCAGCAAGCAAGGTCCGAAACCGAGCACCTCGCCGCAGGAAGAGACATCGCCCTACGTAAAATGCTACGCTGGAAAGTCCGCTATTTCACCGACGGAGCCGTGATCGGCAGCCGAGCATTCGTCGATGACTACTTCGCCCAATGCCGTGACCGATTCGGTCCAAAGCGCAAGACTGGCGCCCGCAAACTCCGCGGCAACGCCACCGCCGCTGCAGGCCTACTCTGGAGCCTGCGCGACCTGAGAGCAGACCTTTGATGTCGCGATGGTTTTTGTAGACAAGGTCAGTTGGCCCAGGGCATCGACATTTGAAGATAGCGTGCAATCAGGGCTAGATGCCCTGATTCCAGCACGGATACGTCTTGCGGATTTCCTTTTTCCGCGCTCCACTGCGGCACGCATGAGCATCGCAGACAAACAAGAGCTCCTGATCGAGGAATTAGGATTTTTTCAAGATTGGACGGAACGCTACGAATACGTCATCAGCCTAGGAAAAAAACTCCCGCTCATGGATGATTCTGCGAAAACGGCAGAACACCTCATCAAGGGTTGCCAATCCCAAGTCTGGCTGGATGCGGAGATGATCGATGGGAAAATCCACTACATGGCGGATTCGGACTCTCTCATTACCAAGGGAATGATTGCTCTGTTTGTCCGCGTTTTAGATCAGGAGTCTGCCGATGAAATCCTAACTGCGGACATGAATTTCATTGACCGTACCGGTCTAAAAGAACATCTAGCGCCGACCCGCGCAAATGCCTTGAGTTTAATGGCTAACCAGATGAAAAAGCGCGCACTCGAACTCACCACCGCATGATTCTCGCCTCCTTATTTGAATTCAACTGGCTCACCGACCCTCAAGCATGGGGCGCGCTACTCACCCTGACCTTGCTGGAAATCGTTCTCGGCATCGACAACATCATTTTCATTTCAATCTTGGTCGATAAGCTTCCTCCCGAACAACGGCCTAAAGCGCGCTTTTTCGGACTCGGTCTGGCAATGGTCGCGCGCTTGCTCCTACTGCTCTCCATCAGTTGGATCATGAGCCTGAAAAATGCAGTTTTCAGCATTCCTGCCCATCCTGCCTTCTGGGACATGATGCCGGAAGCGGCGAAAAACGGTGGGTATGTCCCCATTTCCATCAAAGATCTCATCCTGCTAGCTGGCGGATTTTTCCTGATTTGGAAATCCACGAAGGAAATCCACCACAAGCTGGAAGGAGCCCACGAGGAAACCACGAAAACCAAAGGCGGTGCCAGTTTTGCCTCCTTGATGGCGCAGATCATCGTCATCGACATTGTATTCTCTCTAGACTCCGTCATCACCGCCGTGGGGATGGTAAATGATCCCAGCCGTGTCTCTCTGATGATGGTCGCGGTAGTGATTTCCATCGGCGTCATGATGGCCGCTGCGGGCACGATCAACGACTTCGTTTCTCGCCATCCATCGATCAAAATGTTGGCGCTCTCCTTCCTCATTCTGATCGGCACCACGCTGATGGCGGAAGGGTTGCACTTCCATATTCCGAAAGGATTCGTCTACTTCGCCATGGCATTTTCCCTGGGCGTGGAAATGTTGAACCTAAAGCTGCGCGGGAAATCCCTCCCGCCACCGCCGCCGCGTCGATTTAAAGCAGATTCTCTCTAGTACGCCTCCATGGAGAAAAACGCTGAATCCATCGCTTGGCTAGCCCGGCGCGATGGCAGCGTGCTCCTGGGACACGGACCGTTTCTGGAATCGGCCAGCGCTCCTCCTGACGACGTCGCATTTTACGTTCAAAACTTTGCTCTCGCCGATCCACAACCGTGGAAAATCCCGAATCGTTTCGAGAGGCTCGATGCGGGAGAACTCGCCGCTCGTTTCGCAGCTCCCGAGCCGCTGGCCTGCACTTGGACAACGCCAGAAGCCGCTCCCTTTTCGGAAGTTTTCCAGGAAATCATGACCGCGATCCACAGCGGGGTTTTCGAGAAAATCGTCCCTGTCGTCACAGAAATCGGCACTGCGACAGAATCCCCGCGAGGAGCGATTCTCTCGGCCATGACACGCCAGCGCACGCCGCTGCAAAGCTACGGCTGGGCGCAGGAAAAATCAGGTTTCGCCGGAGCCACTCCAGAGCTGCTCTTTTCCCTAGATGGGAATCATCTCCAAACCATGGCTCTAGCGGGAACCGCACGCAGTGATGACCGCGAGGTCTTCGCCGTGGATGAAAAGGAAATCCGGGAGCACGAATACGTCGCCCAAACTTTAGTTTCAAAGCTTCTCGATCTGGGGAAAATCCAACGCTGCAAGCGGGAGATTCTCGATCTCGGGCTAATCGTGCATTTCCTCACAGACATCCAGCTGGAGCTGGGATCACCACAAACGCCCGAAAATCTCCTGTGCCGCCTCCATCCTACCCCAGCACTGGGACCGCTACCGCGCACCGTAGAAACTCTCGAAATGCTGAAAATGTGGCGGGAGTGCCTCCACTGCCCAACCCAATTTGGCGCTCCTTTTGGCCTCTGGGATCACGGGAAATTTGAAGCTGTCGTTGCCATCCGCGGCGTCTGGTGGAATCAACAAAATCTCTCCCTCCCAGCAGGCTGCGGCATCATTGAGGCCAGCCGCCTTGTCAACGAATGGCGAGAACTCCGTCTCAAACGCGAAGCTGTGAAACGTTTTTTCAGCTCCCTCTGATCCCGGGAGAATCGGAAAAACGAAATGCGTTTAATTTAGAGTTTCCAATCCAAAACTGTGGGAGAAACTCCCGCCATGCCGAAGGTGCGCGATCCTGACGAACCACGAATCTACTTTTTGCCGAACTTGATGACGGCTTGCAATCTCGCGTGTGGATTTTTCGCGGTGCTGATGATTTTCAAAGGCATGGTGGAAGTGGGAAACCAAAAGCTTTCTCCCAAAGAATATTACGAAATTCTCACCAGCTACTATCAATACGCCATTCTGCTAATCTTCGGTTCTTGTTTGTTTGATTTATTGGACGGTCGGCTCGCCCGGCTCGGTGGGCAGGAATCTCCGTTTGGCCAGCAGTTCGACTCGCTGGCCGACATCATTTCCTTTGGCATGGCTCCGGCGATGCTGCTTTCCCGCGCGTGCTTTTTCCATTGGGCAATATCGGCTGGGTCATCGCTCTCGTTTACTTGGTCTGCGGAGCGATGCGATTGGCGCGTTTCAATTGCCTCGCAGCACTGCCGAAAAAGCCAAATGCATCGACTGATTTTCGCGGCCTACCCATCCCGATGGCTGCTGGTTTCATCGCTTCGCTCACTTACTTGCTAATTGGTTTTTATCAAAAAGATCATAACGAGCTGGGATATTGGCAATACGTTTTGGCAGGCGCCATGCTCGGCTTATCTCTCCTCATGATCAGCGATATTCGCTATCCCAGCTTCAAGAAAGTCGGGCTAAAAACCCGTGGGAATCTCAGTGCTATTGTCATCGCTATTGTCATCTTATTTATGATTGTGCGCTTCCATCATGTGATGCCAGTGATTCTGTTCAGCCTGTTTCTGCTTTACGGATTTGTTCGTCCGTGGGTCTCGCAAAAGCTCCGCAAAGAAATCGAAGTAGAAGTCGATGATGAGCCGCAAGCCATTTCAGAAACGACTGTTGAGGCGAATAAAGAAGTCGAACCATGAATGATCAACCACGCCGCAGCCCATGGATTAGACTGCTGTTAGTTTTAGTGCCTGCATGGCTCATCGGCTCTGGTGCTGCTGCCCTGTGGTATTACTTTCACCTAGAGAAAAAACAGGCTGAAGCCGTCCAAGAGCGCTTCGCCCAGAATGTTTCTGTGCCATTGCTAACCGATGATTTAAAAAAAATCGTTGAAGTCATCGGTGAGCGGAATTCCTCATCTGAAGCTGCTGGAACGAATTTATCCCGGACCGCATCAATGATCGAAGGCCTACTCGGTCCCGGCAACACTGGCTATGTCGTCGCGAAAATCAAGGGACCAGCCACATGGCCGATTCTACAAGTCACCATCCAAAGCAAAAATGCAGCTGTGCCCGCCGTCTGGGTCCTGACATCTTACGACAGCCGTTCCGGATCACGCGGCGCTGAGACAAATGCAACAGGCCTAGCCTCCACCCTCGCCGCTGCCCAAGCTCTAGCGAGCGATCAACCCAACGCGCCCCATCCACTTCATTTTCTCCCTCATATCAACGACCCGGAATCTCCCGTTCTCGAAACAGTGACCAAGCTTTCCGAGCAGATCAAATCGCACTCCCCGCCTAAAGCCATTCTTTGCGTGGAAGCCATGGGCGCTGGGGAATCACTCTGGCTTAGTTCCCACAATACCGCCGCTGCTCCGCCCAATCTCGTTGCTGACATCGGGAAAGTCTACGGTACGGAAATAATCTACCAAGAGGACAAGAGCGATCTTTCTAGTACGTTATGTGAAATGAATCTCCCGGCTGTCCGCATCGCCACACGTGCTCTTTTATCTTCCGATGAAAAAGACGATCAGCTCCCATTCGCCCCCACCGTCGCCGCCTCCACGGGTCGCCTCGTGGAACTCATCCGCCGCTGCGCGCAATAGAGATTTGCTCACGCACTCAAGGTGATCAGTTCAGTGGGTAACGCTTACGTCTCGTCAGATTTCAGGCGTTGCATAATCTCGGCGATGGTCTGTGTGTGATTGGGTAAAATGAAGTCACCACGAATTTCAGCGAGTGGCTGTAAAACAAAGCTGCGTTCTGTGATGCGTGGATGAGGCAGAATTAAATTTTCGCTATCGATGATTTCATCACCGAAATAGAGCAGATCGATATCAATCACGCGTGGCGCGTTTCGGATGGAAGCTGTCACTCGACCTAACTTTTTTTCGATCGATTGGGTGATTTCTAACAATTCAAACGCACTGCCATTAAAATGAATCTCGATGACAGAGTTGTAGAAAAATGGAGAACTGAGTGGACACAATAGAGGCTCTGTCTGATAGATAGATGCTCGGAGAAATGGTTCACTCGGTGTGTTAATTTCCCGCAGGCAATCACAGGCTGCATTTAAGTTCGCAAGGCGATCACCAAGATTAGAGCCTAGTGCGATGCCGACGCGTGGCATGGTTTCAGTCTTGGAGATTTTCTAGGTTTTTGATGCCATTGGCCTTCATTCTCTCATTTGCGGCAGTGACATTAGCAGATGGGATGATGATAGGACGTGGCGCATCAAAAAGCTCAATCGTGAAAAACTCCGGCATTTCTTTAGGGTGCAGAAGTTCATGTGCTTGCGTTAAATTCCTAACTTCGATGCCGTTTATTTTATCGACAGCCATGCCAGTGAAGCTACCGAGCTGGCTAGTGACTGGGTCACTTTCGACACGAGTCAGCACAACGACATCTTCGTGCTTTTTAAAAAGTCCCTTTGGAACGTAATCCGTATAAAGTCTGCGCAAAGTCACATTATCAAACTTTGAGGCTGCGAATAAGTTTGTATCTAACGGTTGGAAAACTAGCCCTGCGAAAACGATATAACGCGGTTTTTTTTCATATTGAATGGCATACATTCGTGACCATTCAAGCGGCTTGAGAACAATGTCGATATCGTTCCAAGTGCCATCGCGAAGGTAGCGCACAGTAACGGTGTCGCCAGCGTATTTGCGCTCGACGATTTCATTGAGGTCGACGTTCTCACCATCGACATTGATTTTCCCAGCGCTATCAATCACGTTGCCATCCAGCGCCATGAGGATATCGCCTGGTTTTAAAACTCCATCGCATGATCCGGTAGGAATGACGTTGGTAATGATGACTCCATTTCCATCGTTTGGTAAGCCAAGTGCTTTTCGCATCGCTGGATTATGCAGCGGGAAATGAGTCGCTCCAAATTCGGCATATGAGTCGTATTTCCCGTCCTCGATGTCTTTTAGAAAGCGACGAACCACTGGTGTAGGAATGATGTAACCGGTGTTGTCAGCTTGGCGTAATCCCTGAAAGGCAACTCCCACGACTTTGCCATCTTGAACAACAGGGCCACCGGAATTGCCCGGATTGATCGCTGCGTCGATCTGTACAACGAGATGAGAATCCGCCCGTGAGTGCGAATACGGTTGGAAATCAATCCGTGAAACGACGCCGCGAGTCACCGAAAGGCGCTCTCCACCGACAGGATAACCAATGACGCGAACTTGAGATTCTAAGACTGGAACATTGCCAAAATCAAAGATAGGAAACGTTTCAAAGTCGCTGGGATCTTCCACTGATAGAAGTGCTAGATCGCAGTCATGGGCGATATGTTCTACGATTGCCGGATATTTTTTGGGGCTACCATACACCGTGATGAGAATACGGCGGGAGTTCGAAACCACATGTGCATTTGTGAGAATCTTGTTTTTCCCTATCAGAAAACCAGTTCCGATGCCACCACTGAAACGTCCAGAGTTCCATGGTGTTTCGTAGTCGGGGACTTGAGTGGCAACTTCGATTCGCAGCACCGATTTGTAAATGTCTGATGGGGCGGATGGTGGTGCTGTTATCGCTTTTGGGGCCGCTGTCGCTGGAATCGGTTCCTTGGAATGGAGCGTTGGAGTTGCAAGAGCCAATAGGAAACTGGAAAGAATGAAACGAGTCATTTGAATGTTTTAAAAAACTCTAAGGCGAGGCTGGTAAGCCGCAAACCAAATTGTTGAGAGGATCACGAATTTTCACCGAACAGACGCTTGAGTCGGTTTTTCATCGAAACTTTTGCGACGGCAGGCAGCCGATCTACGAATAACACGCCATTTAAATGATCGATCTCATGTTGAAGTGCGCGTGCTAACAGACCGTCCGTTTCTACAATGAGTAATGAACCGTCTAGCTGAGGTAGCGTGGCTTTGATTTCCTCTGGCCGCCGGACTTCTGCGCGAATTCCTCGGATGCTCAGACAGCCTTCCATGCCGAATTCTTTCGCTTGGCCGCATTCCAATTCTGGATTGATAAACACCAATGGCATAATCGATTGTAAATCTACCGATTTGCCATTGACTCTAAGGTACGAGATGCATTCAGGGTCGTGTGAAACATCGACTACTGCCAAACGTATATCCTCGCCCACTTGCGGAGCTGCTAGGCCGACACCATTGGCATCGATCATCGTATCTAACATATCTGCGACGAGCTCTAAAACTTTCTCATCTACAACATCCACCTCGCGGCAGCGTTGGCGTAAAACTGGGTGACCGTATTGAACAATTTCTCGAATCATATTGCGCTGGACGGAATCATTAAAGAATGAGTCGTGAAAGGTCAAACCCGAGAAAATGTGCGGATGAATAAAGATAAATTCCACTTTGAATAATCTGCAAATGAGTGCGTCGGAATGGGCATCACTGGAAAGTGAATACTACTATGAAAACCATCGTTACCACGCTTACGATCACAGTTATTGCTTTGTTTTCCGTAGCTCCCATCGCTGAAGCGCGCGGTCACAGAAGTAAAATTTATATCAGCGGCTACACTTCTTGTGGCTCGCCGATTTATTACGAACGCTACTTTGTCGGCTATGACGATTGCGGACAAGAAATTTGGCAAGTGCGTCGTATTCGCCAAGCATACCGTCCCGCAGCCCGTGTCAGATATCATGATGATGATTATGAATCAGAAAGATATTACGGTGAGCGGAGTTACCGCTCAGAAAGAAGCTGCGGAAGATAGTCACGGCTTTTTATTTACAGTCATCCAATGGCTGGGCTTGGGTCTTTTCGAAATGAGAGAAACTAGTTTCAGTCATTGGCCGACCAGATTTCCGTCATTGGTAATCGATCAAGAAATTTTTTGCTTAGCCGCTGCCGACGAATACGCTAGACCGAGTTCATGGATGAACTGACACGCGATCACGGCCTACAACCATTCGATGGATTGATGGACCGCTGGAATTTGACCAATCATGAATTGGTGGAAGTTTCGATAGAACAACTCAATCACAAGCAAGTGCAGAAAGCACGCAAAGGACGGCAGCTCACGCTGCATCTCATGCAAAAGCTAATGCGTGCTCTGAATGAGACGATTTTGGTTAAATTACCGAAGGAACATCAGGCGAGTTTTGTTCCGTATTTGCATAAGCATTTGTTTAGCTACGCCAAAGGCTATGATGCTGCGTGGGTGGATCCGAATGAAGAACTGATGCCGAAGTGAGCGGTGCTGGATCTAACTGGAGAATTGTTGGGCAAGGTCTCGCAGGAACTTGCCTAGCATGGGCTCTATGGAAGCGCGGTGTGCGATTTCATTTGTTAGATTCAGGTGCGGGCGGAGCTCCCGAATCGCTGCGGGAGTGATCAATCCGGTGACGGGTAAAAACTTTGAACCGAGTTGGCGGATTGCTGATTTTTTGCCGGAAGCCTTGGAATTTTATGCAGCGGTAGAAAAAGAGTTGGGCCAAAAAATTTGGCATCCACTCCCTATCTTGAGACTAGCTGGATCTGAAAAGGAATGGAGTAAAATCATCTCTAAGCTAAACTTACCGGATGTGATTCCTTGGCATCTTGGGGAAGTCGCACCACCGGCTGGCTGGATCGGTGCGGTGAAAGTGAAAGGTGGCGGCTGGTTAAATACGCGAATGTTTTTAGAGCGCTCGCGGAATTTTTTTGAGCATCAAGGATCTTTTGCGTTAGGGGAAATCCCACCAAATGAAAATGATAGAAATACGATTTTCTGTGAAGGAGCCAGCGGACTAATGACAGGAAAATATGGCCCGCATCGATGTGCAAAAGGGGAAATCCTAACGATTCACGCGAATGATTGGGATGAGACTTATATTCGTATTGGTGCGGGTGGCTGGCTGGTGCCGCAGGGTGAAGGTGTATTTCGAGTAGGCTCCACCTATGAATGGAACGAGCTGGATGATAAACCGACAGAAAAAGGCCGGTTCAAGGTGGAGGAAATTGCCAGTCGTTTAGGCGGCAGCACCTTTGAAGTGATAAGTCACGAAGTCGGTATCAGGCCGATATTACGTCGCAGCCAACCGATGATCGGGCCGCTGATGAATGGTGGATGGGTGTTCAATGCACTAGGCTCAAAAGGATCTCTTTACGCCCCTGGAATGGCGAATCGTCTGGCGAATTGGTTGTTGGATGGAGTCGAACCCGAGGCTGAAGTCGATTTCAGAGAGTTCCTAAAAAGTGCGAACGCTAGATAACAGATCTAACATTTTTTAAATGATATGGATTTTCATTTCCTTCCACGTCCGACGACATTGTTGCATGACATTTTGAAATCGAAGATATGCAGCGGTGACAAAGTGATCGATGCGACTGCAGGAAATGGACACGACACAGTTTTCCTAGCGGAGTGTGTCGGGAAAACAGGAAACGTGTTAGCTTTCGATGTGCAAGAAGCCGCGATTATTTCTGCTAGGGAGCGATTGGCTGCGACGGGATACAGCGAGCGTGTTGGTTTCTATCAAAAATCACATGCAGAAATGGGAAATCATGCGGCTCCCGAATCTGTCTCAGCGATTTTATTCAATCTCGGCTATCTCCCGGGAGAGGATCATGCGCTGACGACTGAATTAGGAGAGACGTTGCGTGCTTTGGAAATCGCAACGAATCTGTTGCGCTCTGGTGGAGTGCTCTCGGTGATTTGCTATCCAGGACATCCCGCTGGAGCGATCGAAGCTGAAGCTGTGGAAAAATGGGCAGCTGCTCTGGCGACTCGTGGCTGGCGGATAGCGAAATACGGAGCGATCGGCACGCGTCGCCCAGCTCCGTTTCTATTGCTGATCCATAAATTCAGTTAGATTTTACAAGCTTTTTGCAATCTCTCTTACCAGCTTTGGTCCCTGATAGATAAAGGAAGTGTAGATCTGCACGAGTGACGCACCTGCGGCGATTTTAGACTGGGCATCTTTTAAGGAAGAAATTCCTCCAACGCCGATGATCGGGATTTTAGAGCCGAGGTGACTGGCGAACATGCGAAGTGTCGCAGTACTTTTTTCAAAGACCGGACGTCCTGATAACCCGCCAGCTTCGTTGGCTCTTGGATGATCCGCGACTTTTTCCCGATCCAGAGTGGTATTCGTGGCGATGAGTCCATCTAGTCCACCATCGAGAAAAACTTTTGATAGATCGCGAATGTGTGTTTCATTCAGATCTGGAGCGATTTTGAAAAGTAGAGGCACTTGCTTGCCGTGCTCAGTCGCTAACTTTTGCTGTTCGGTTTTCAATCTATCTAACAAGCGCGCACTGGCTTCGGCTCCTTGCAAATCGCGTAAACCGGGAGTGTTAGGCGAAGATAAATTTACGGCGATATAGTCAGCAACGGGAAAGGCTTCACGGAGGCAAATCAGATAGTCATCCGCAGCATTTTCGTTTGGTGTATCTTTGTTTTTCCCGATGTTAAATCCGATGATGCCATCAAATGATTTCGCGGAACGAACATTAGCAACTCCCGCGTGAATTCCGGGATTGTTGAAGCCCATGCGATTGATGATCGCTTCGTGATTGAGCAGACGGAAGAGTCGTGGTGCTTTGGATTTCCTGATTGTGGCTTAGGCGTGATGGTGCCGATTTCAATGTGGCCGAACCCCAATCTCCCGAGCGCGTCGATCGTGTTTCCTTCTTTATCCAGACCAGCAGCCAAGCCGATTTTGTTAGAAAATTTCAAACCCATCATTTCCACTGGAGAGCAAAGTTCCAGGGAAGGAGAAAAGGCTCTTAGGAGTCCCGTTTTCTCCGCAATTCTGAGGGCTGCTAAACTCGCGTGATGGGCTACTTCTGCATCAAGACGGAACAGTCCAGAGCGGGCGATGGGATACAATGCGTCAAACACGCATGAAAAATGAGTGAAGGAAATCGGCTTGTCGAATCTCTCATGTGCCAAATTGTCCCATTTTGAGCATTTCGGGACGTCGTCGCCTATTTTGTCACAGTTGCTCTAAAACATTTAGACTGATTACCAATAGGTTGTGTGAATTGATTGGTGGGCATGACGATTGCTTCTCAGTCGAAGTCAGCGGCGAATCTCTCTTTTGGTATTGACATAGTATTAACAAATCATTCATATTTTTAAAAAAGAGAGAATAAATACTTTCCGGTGACGTTCTATAAACAGCAACCCCACAAAATATATGGCCCAAGAATCAGACAGCAGTTTGAAGCTCTACTTGAGGGAGATTTCAAAAACACCTTTGCTGAGCGCGGAGGAGGAAATCGCCCTCGCAGAACGCATTAAAAAAGGGGATGCCGAAGCGCGTTCTCACATGATTCGTGCGAATTTACGTTTAGTCGTAAAAATCGCTCAGGATTATTCGAATTACGGAATGCCCGTAATGGATCTGATTTCGGAAGGCAACATCGGCTTGATGAAAGCGGTAAGCCGCTTTGATCCAGAAAAGGTGGGAAACTTTCGACCTACGCGGCTTGGTGGATCAAGCAATCGATCAAACGTGCTCTGGCCAACCAGTCAAAGACGATTCGCCTTCCCGTCCATATGGTCGATAAAATTGCGAAGATGCGCCGAATTGCGACGATTCTAACAGAAGCCCTCGGACGCGAGCCTACGGATGAAGAGCTGGCGGATGAAGTGGGTCTGCCTCATCGCAAGCTCGCCTTGCTAAGACAAGCTTCCTATCGCCCAGCTTCTTTGGATGCGCCGATCAATGAAGGTGAAGCGACGGAGTTTGGAGAAGTCATCAGCGATGATCGTGCGATCAATCCGTTAGATATGGTGACGGATAAGAATCTCCAAGGTGAGCTCGCGGGGCTGCTCTCTGTCCTAGATGAACGTGAACGCAAGATCATCGATGAGCGGTTCGGTCTAGGTGGTCGTAAAGCGCTGACTCTGGAAGAAGTGGGTGTGCAATTCGGGGTGACTCGTGAGCGCATCCGCCAGCTTCAGAATTCAGCGCTTGTAAAAATGCGACGTGCTTTAAGCAAAAAGGACAATCCGATTCCCAAGTCGCTTTTGGCCAGCTTACTGCCTGCTTGATTTTTTTGTTGTTTGGATTGGGTTTAAACTGCGGCGGGTTTTCTCGCCGCAGTTTTTTTGTGAAATGGGATCGGGACGCGCCTCAGAAAAATGCGGCGTAGTAACCAGACCTTATGGCTTAGCTTGTTCTGCGCTTAATAAGCTTTCGAATTGATCCGCCCATTCTTTGGCGGAGGTATGGTGGATGTGCTTTTCGATATGAGCCAACATTCTCACCGCAGCACCGTTTTCGTCGCCATTTTTGAAAAGATCCGTTTCCATTTCCCATTGGAGTTTAGGCAGGCCTTCGTGGATGAACTTAGTATATTCTGGAGATTTTAGTGATTCGATGGTGCCGACTCGCTCTTCCTTCTTTTGTTCGCTTTCTCTTTCTTTTCCTTTGCCGTCTTCGTTCTTCCCGCTTTCGTTTTTCGTCCAGTGCTCCACTTTCAGTGATTCTAACTGGATTCTACGGATCCAACCAGAACGAAGCTCATTTAGCCGCTCTGGCTTACGATAAGGAGGAAGAATGATGCTATTAAATACTTGGCCGAGATTTCCTGGTGCATTCACCCAACCGGGGACTTTTAATTCGTTGATGTCGTATGCTTTGGCAAAAACTGTCCCCAGCACATCTTCACCTAAGACGTCTTGGTGCTTTTTTAACTTGGCCGGGTCATCGAAAATTGTCCCGATGATTTCCATTGCGTCCGTCGATAGTTTTTCGGGATTTGCGCTGCTGGATGCAGCTTCCAATGTCAGCATGAGCCAGCGGAGTTGATGGCGGAGTGCGAGCCGGAATTCGGGATCAGCCATTTTCCTGCCGGGCTCTGTCTCCCGCCGCTTCCATTCGCGGAAATCTGATTCTTTCAAGTATTTTTCCGTAAAGTCGATTCGCTCTTTGCAATTTAGAAAGAGCTCAAATGTTGCAGAGTCACTGCTCATGGCATTACGGAAAGCGCTGAGCGCACCGAGAAAGCGGGCATCCACCTTTTCTTTCGCAGTCTTTTGGATTTTCTCTAAATTTTCTAACAGTAGCTCCTTATCTGTCTCTTTGAGTTTCTCAGCAGATGCGTGATTGAGTGAGAGAATGGCACCAATTAATGGGAAAATCAAAATTCGCATGACGATCTTTATCTTAGATTCAGGAGCTTGGACCAAGGCTGAAGAATGAAAAATAATCGACAGGGTGTCGCTGTAGGATCGATATTTCTGTGCCCGGATTTTAGCGATTTCCTACTATTCTTCAGAGCCTTACCAATCTGTTTCATGAATCTAGCTGTTCGTCGTTTATTGGCATTAGTTGCCGTTTTTTTGAGTGCGTTTATTGCCGTCGCAGCATTGAGGGCGTGGCGTAACGGTAATGGGTTACGTGATTTATTTCCGATTTTTTCCAAAAATAAAACCGAGTATCGCCCAGAAAATTACACTTTCACAGAAAAAGTACCGCTTGATCTCGGCGAAGTGGAACTCCTTTCGCGGCTCAATGAGGAATATGCAAAACTCACCGCAGCAGTGGTTCCCTCTGTGGTGAGCATCGACACCGCGGGTGTTCAGCAGGAGCGGCTGGTTGATTTTTGGGGGCAAACTCGTGGCTTCAGGCCAAACCCTACGCGAGGTCAAGGCTCCGGCGTGATCGTCACTAGCGAAGGCCACATTGTTACTAACCACCATGTCATCGCTGGGCAGCAGGAATTCCAAATCACGCTGCATAATGGGAAAAAATACTCAGCGCGGTTGATCGGTGAAGATTCCTTGTTAGATATTGCCGTTCTGAGAATCGATTCCAAGGAAAACTTTACACCATTAAAAATCGGGGATTCCTCCCAGGTGAAAGTTGGCCAAATCGTCATGGCTGTGGGAAATCCATTCGGCCTAGGAGAAACTGTGACGCAGGGAATTATTTCCGCGAAGGAGCGATCGCTCTCAGAGAATCAACGCGATCTCTTCCAGACCGATGCCGCCATCAATCCGGGAAATTCCGGTGGGCCGCTCATCAACTTGCGTGGTGAAATCATCGGCATCAATGTCGCTATTTTTTCTCCCGATAAGCAAAATCCTGGTTTTCAGGGCGTCGGATTCTCGATTCCATCGAATGATGTCAAGGAATCGCTGGTGCAAATCCTCGAACGTGGTCGCCCGATTTACGGATTTCTCGGCGTCAAAATAAGCGATCTCGATCGGATGACTCGCTCGAGTCTAGGTAATGGTGCTGAGATCATCGAGGTGACTCCGGATTCTCCCGCCCAGGCAGCAGGTCTACAGCCGAGAGATGTTGTCCGTGCGATCAATGGGGAAGAAATCGTCACGCCCTCACAAATGCTCGCTCTGCTTCAGCGGAGTAAAGTTGGCGAAACCATCGCGCTGGATCTCTGGCGGGCTGGTCGTTCTTTGCAAGTAAAAGCCACCATTGGAGAGAGTGGCGCTGCGAATTCACCATCACCAAAGCCGATGGGTGCAGGAAAAGCTCAAGACCCAGAAGTCGTGTTGGAAGCCATCGGTGTTCAGGTCCGGGATTTATCCGTGCGAGAGAGGATGTCTGGCTACCGCGGTGTCGTCGTGATCGGCATTGCGGAACAAAGTATAGCCCAGCAAAAGTTAGCAGTGGGCGACCTCATCGTCTCGGTGAATAATTCACGCATCAGTGGAGCAAATGATTTCTACCTCTATCTCGCGGAATCTGCTGCCGCCGGAAACACCAACCTCCGCTTGATTCGGGGTGGGCAAATGGTGGATGTCGATTTACCTGTCATTTCCCAGTAGTTCCATTTGGGATAAAATGAAATTTCTTCAATCATTGCTGCGTTTCTAAGGGAGTTCTCACATGCATCGATCCAATAAAGTTCCGTATTTTTTCCTCGGTCTCGCAGCGGTGTTAGCGGCGATCGCTCTCGTGGTTTTCATCGTGCGCCTTCAGCAAAAAAAATCTCCCTCCATCCCTAACAAGATGCCAGGGCAGATTGTAGAACCCAAATCTCCCACCGATCTTCCAGTGCCCAAATCTCCCGCTGCAGATCTGGAAAAACCATGAAGGAGCTGGGTGCGGGAGCTGCCTCTGCGGATGCTAAAATCTTGATCGCAGAAATGGCGAAAGCCCTGGAGGCGGGTGATGTTGCAAAAGTCGCAAAGCTCGCTGGGAAGGAATCTCTGGATCCGCAAACTCTTTCCCGTCTCAAAGAGCTTACTTCCTCAGCCTTGAAATTCCGGCCCGATGGTATCCGGGAAATGGGCGAGCTGGAACTGAACAAACGTTCTCGTTGGGTGTTAGAATTGGAAGAAAAAGAACCGGGGCGTGATCGGATCTTTCTCGATCTCCGCCAGGAAAATAAAAAATGGATGATTGATAAAATTTCCCTGCCACCTGCAGCGGGAGAAGCACTTGCTCAGTCCAATTCACCAGATTCGTTAGACGTTGCGGACACATTTCTCCAAGCGTTGATGAAGCAGAATTTCGAATTCGCGAGAACCCTTGTGGATCCCTCATCCATCTCAGACGCTAAAATTGCAGGTCTCTGTATCCTCTTTGAAGAAGGCGAATATCAACTCCGTAAAACCAAGCCGCTACGCTTCATGTTTGAGCGTAAAAATACCATCAACTACCTCGCCAACCTTGAAACAAGAGATTCCAAACAAAACGCCCAGTTCGCTATCAATTTAAAAAAACCGGAAGGAGCATCGAAATGGATCGTCTCGGAAATTAACCTGGATCAGCTCCTAGCAGACTACGCACGCCGCATCGCTGGTGGAGACATCTATTACGCTCCCTTGGTGAAAAATCCCGCCGGTGGCGACACCATCGCGCTTTATTTCGAGTTCGATGAGGACGAGATCAATCCGCGCACGCAACGCCAGTTAGAAATCGTCACGAAAATTTTACGCTCCGATCCTGGTAAAAAAATCACCCTCAGTGGCCACGCCGATGCGATGGGCACAGACGAATATAACAATAGTCTTTCCTCCCGCCGTGCTGATGTGATCCGAGACCATCTCGCAAAGGCTGGCGTCTCGTCTGCCCAAATCATCACGATCGCCAAAGGAGCGAGCCAACCCCGCCGCCCCAACGCCACCGAAACCGGAGCTGATAATCCCGAAGGCCGCCGCGCCAACAGAAGAACTGAAATCTACCTAGATTTCTGATAGGAAATTCGGAGATTCAGCTCGTCAGGCCGCCTCAGGGAAATCGTCTTGGTTTTTGAAGGGCGGTAGCGCAATGCAGATCGATTCATGCGCGGCATTGCTGATAGAATCATAAAGTTCTTTGCTCTTGATTACGGTTTTTTGGTCTACAAAGCGTAGGGAGCGAATGCCCTCAGCCTTGAGGAGTTTAAGCGGAACACGGAGGAAAACTTGATAAACTAAAAGCTGTCCTGCGATTGGATCGCTCGCATGAGCTGCGATTTGATCGATGATATCTTTAAAATACGTCTGATTAGCCGGAGCAGCTGGTTGATTGACTGAAGTAGTAAGTAGCTCGCCAATGCGAGCACAAAGGAGATTTGGCGAAACTTGCGGCATGATCACTTCGCCGAATCTTACAGAGATTCTATACTGACTTAGAAGTTGCCCTAGGTCTGAGCTAGTTTCTGCGATTTCTTGACTAGGAACTCAATCCACTTGCGTCTCTGCTTGTGGGATCTGTCCTGACTTGGCAAAGTCATACCAAGAGACTAGGTGCTTTTTAATCAGTCCTTTGTCAACGAGACGGGTGAGTGCGTCTTCTAACATATCTGGGTCTAGTCCAGTGATTCTTTCGAGCTCTTCACTTGTCCTAATTTGGGTCAGCTCTGCCGCGATGGCCCAAACCTCTTCAGGAAAGTGAATGTCCTTAGCACGGTGTTCAAATTCATCGACACGGATGTAACGATTTGGAATTGCAGTTTTCATGGAGTTAAAGGGGGTCTATGAGTTTAGGCAAATGAGAAGAAGGGCACTGTGACTACGCCAATGGTATGGAAGGAGATAAGTCAATGGGGGCTGTGAAAGCCCGCTGGCGATACTGGTATCCCCAGTAATCAATGGAGGGCCTATCTGAAGTCGCTGCCCGAAGTGTTCACGGGCATTTGCTGCGATCGTGCTGGCGACCTCACCAACAAGATCGAGGCGGGTTGCCTCGTTCTGCACGGGCTCAGAGATGGATTCTAATAGCTCATTTTGAAATTTCTCGGGATGACTGATGCAGATCCATCCCTCAAGGGGTCCAGCAACTTTGATGAATCCACTATAGGCGAATAAGTCTGGCGCACCCAGCTCGATAGAAGCTTCTCCAATTCAGGCCTAGATTTGGTAATCGTTAGAAAATAACGAGAAACCAAATCAATAAAGATGGATAGATCAGTAAAGTTGAAAGCAGATTGAGAGTTCATGGTCCTTCTGTGTCAGGTAAGTATTTCGAGTTTGTCTCTGCTTTAGCCAAAGAGATCAGTAGACGGGATTGGTGGCCTTTCCATTCGATCGGGAGAATGTAGCAAGGAATCCCGGGAGCGGGCCGAACGATTTGATTTTTCCCCTGTAGAAGGAGCGGGGTTGAGATCATGAAACTTCCGCCAAGTTCTTCACGGGCATTTCCTGAGTAAGTATTCGTCATTTCTCCTACGAGCTCAATACAGAGGGTCTCATTAGGTGAATGCTCACCCAGCAGTGGTAGCAGCTGCTCTAGTTTTTCTCTCGATGCTGTATAGAAGACATTGCCTCGGTAGTTGCCTGAAACGCCAATCACAGCAGAGAAGTCCAATGATAGTTCTTCATTGGAAGAGCCAAGAAAAGGCGCAGTCATCGTAGCTGGCTCACCTGTGATGGTGTTGAAATATCGAATAATGCATTGGGCAAATATTCTAAGAATGGATTCTTCCATGGTTTTTGGCGGATGAGATGAGTGTGGATGTTAATAGATTTATACGTTCATTCAGAAATGACATCTTGAATGGCCTCTTCTAGGCTTTCTGAAGTGATAGGCTTGAGCAGAAAACCAGATGCTCCGCGTTTTACAGCTTCTACGGCAGTCGCTTTATCTGCCAGAGCGGATACGACCAAAATCCGAGCATTGGGATCAAAGCGGATAATGAGTTCTACCGCCGTGAGACCATCCATATCAGGCATAGTAATATCCATCGTTACGATATCAGGCATGAAATTCTCATACTCTTTCACTGCGAGTCTGCCATTACTAACCATTCGTATTTCTGTGAATACTGACGAGACGAGAGTGCGTTCGATGGCTCGCCTCATGATCAATGAATCATCAACTATCAGTAGCTTCATGCAGGTAAATAAAGTCGGAATTCGCAAGAGATACCGGGATCGCTTATGATGTCGATACAACCACCAAGTTCATCTACAAACTTGGTTTTAATGATATCCATCCCCATGCCACGCCCTGAATGGCTGTCCGCAATTTCAGTGGTGGAAAATCCAGGGGTAAAGATGCATTGTATTATTTCCTGCACGCCTGAGGGTCGATCATTTGGCAGCAATCCGCATGAAACTGCACGTTCTCGGATTCTATCGAGATCTAGCCCTCTTCCATCATCTATTAACCCTAAGCCGATGACGCCCGGGTCGGTTTTTGGCAACGCATAGATTGATATGCTGGCCTCTTCTGATTTTCCCGCAGCCAGCCGGACAGATGAAGTTTCTACACTGTGAGCCACTGCATTTCGAACGAGCTGGATGAGAACATCGCGAATGATGTCATGGCGACGATGAGCAAAGGCATGTAGAGCAAACTCATCGATCAATATAGTTGCCGTTTTGCCGAGATCTGTGCTCGATTTGGTGACTAACGTTTCTAATTGTTTAGCCAGTGCGGAGGTCGGTGCTGGCTGTGCCGCAAGCTTCGATGATTGATTGGCTAAGTTCATCCCCGAAAGCTTTTCTGCAAGGCTTTCTAAGATTTCTAAATCGGACTTGAGGCTTGCTTGAGTGACGACAATGAATAGGAAATCATCTCCACTCAATACAGGGCGATCGAGCAGTTCTTTGATCCTTGACTCGAACTCATAGGCTGTTTTTTGGAAGCTCGTTAGCTGCAACAGCGCGGCATTTCCATTCAGATTATGCACACTGCGGTAGACGGCTTCAAGCTGGGCGCGGAGAGAGGCATTGCGTCCACCGGCTGATGCGAAGTCTTCAGCGCGCAATGTCTTATTGATCGTATCGATCTCTTGATTCGCTAGACGGATGAACCCATTTAAATCTTCAGCGGGAGCCTGAACAACACTGAGTAAAATTTCCAACTCCCGCGCTTTGGCCTTTTCTGACTCACGCAATTTGTTTTCTAGCTCTACTTGTTTCGTGGAATCTTTTAGCGAAGCAAAGAGTCGCTCAACCTTTGAGTCCACGATAATTCTGCGAAATGAAAAGCTGATAAATCGTGTAGAAAATCCACCTGCTGGGTTCGGGAAATTAAACTATGTGTCGATGAGAGGATTTACACTCAGGACAGTTTTTCCTTACGGGAAGCATCAAAGAGCAATGTAAAGAAATCACGAGTGGTGTTATACACTTTCTCCGAAAGATACCTTTGAAGAATGCCAAATAGGCTCAGCCCGGAAAGCTCTTCTTGGTTGAGAATGCTTGCGAGCGCTTTTGAGTGATGATCACCAATCATCCCTTTTTCGTCGATAAGTAACAAACCCTCTCCCACAGTTTTCATGATCAGGTCCATCTCATTTTTCGCGATCCCAAGTTCGGCCGCTTGTAGATCCAGCTCACTATAAGCGTGCTCCAAAGAAGTAAGCCCTTGTTTGGTTAGCATTCGCTGCTTTTCAGCTCTCTGGATCAAGTAGGTGCATGGGATTAGGAAAAAGCCGACAGATCCCAAGGCGATTAAGAAATTTCTGGGTCCGCTACTGCTGTTGATCGCAGCCTGCGCGGTGATTTCAGTGCGATTCGTCAATTGGTTCATGAGATCAAAAATCGGCACATTTCGAGAACGCGCCATGCTCACAGTGGACAAAAGTTTTTCAGGAGAAGCCTTCTTCTCGCAAATTTCTTTGATTTGATCGTAGAGTGGGAGCCATAGTTCTTGCGCATCTTGGATAATCCTCCGCTCCTCAGCATCGGCCACAGCAGGTAAAAATAGCTCTTTACCATCTGTTCCTGGCACCTTGCCACCACGGTCGAATCCTGTAATCACAGAATGGAAAATGCCACTTACCCAGGGCAAACGCATTTTAAATTTTGAGGATTTTTTCGAGGTAGGTGTTGTCCCATCCTGCGCGTTTGACTCTGCCTTTGATGCCGCGTTTGTTGGTTTTTTCTAGGCGGGTGAGGTTGAGCGCTAGGGCACGGGTGGTGCATAGGTTTTCGGCGTTGTGACGGGTTCTGGCTCGGCTTTCGTCTTCTCGGTAGATCACGTCGAGCACCCAGTGGCATTGGTTTTCCACTCCCCAGTGGCTCCTAACAGATTTGGCAAATGCTTCCACGCCTAGCGGCAAGCTACTGAGGTAGTAGCGGGTTTCTTTGCGAGTTTCTCCTTTGACTTCGGTGAGAGTTTCGACCATGCCGATGCTTTGTAAACCTTCCCACTCTTTTCGGTCTTCAAACCAACCGATCTGGTCGCTTTGGTGGTAGTGCCAGGTGGTGATTCTGCCGTGGCCTTTTTCTGTCACGCGGTGGCTTTGGAGATGTTTGGCGGCTTCAGGTATGGTTTCAGGCTTTTCTCGGAGTGTTTGTTTTTCTTCTAACAAATCTTTAAGATATTCGCTGATTTCTTCGTGTGCGGTTTGGTGGTTGGCTTTGAGGGCAAGGACGTAGTGGGCATCTGCTTCGATGATTTCTTTGGCGATGTTTTTCTGGCAACCCATCGCATCGCAGGTGATGATGCAACCGCTGAGTTCTAGGATCCTTAGTAACTCGGGGATGGCAGTGATTTGATGCGCCCCGCCGGGCGCCCCCCTTCGGGGCACGTCGCGTTCGCTCCTGTCTATGTCGCTCCGCTCCATTCGTTAGATTTTTCACCGACTTTGTATTGACCCAATAGGAGTCGATTTTCTCCTGCCCAGGCGTTGACGATGTATTGGAGGTTTTGATTTTTGTTGCGTGCGCGGCGTTGGGATTTGCCATCGATGGCGACGGTTTCTCCTGAAATTTTTACCCGGGTGCCCTCCGTCCAGCGGATGAGGCATTCTTGAAATGTCCGGGGGGCGAGGATTTGAAAAACTCGGTTGATGGTGTCGTGGCTGGGGATGCCGTTGGCCAGTGCGATGTGTTTTTTTAGCCAGTCGTGTTTGGCGTGGCCGAAGTCCTCAATGTCATTGAAGCTCTCGCAGCCGCAAATCACGGCGCAGAGGGAGAGGAAAAGGATGTCGGGCAGGGAGTGCTTTTTGGCTCGGTCAAGACGTGGGTCTTCCACCTCGTGAAGCAGGAGCAAAAGCGATGGATTGGCTGGATTTACGAGGGTTTGTTCTGGTGGGCGTGTCGCGGACATTGCGCGATTGTTGGGATGTATTAACAAAGTAAATGCTTTATTATCCGATCTTCTGAAATTTTAATGCGTTTGCCCTGCGGGAGCACCTTCCGAGGAAGGATATTTATCCTTTATCTACTACTGGCAGATGCATCAAAAGAATTTTGTCTATTGCGAATGGCATCAAGCATTAATTTCTTCTGACTCGGTGACAAAGCAGAGGTAGTGGATACCGCATGAGATGCCGCTTCTTGATTAGAACCTGCCCACTTTTCGATGACCTCTTCCACCTTTTGTGCGCGTAGCGATTGATCAGAGATGGTGGTCGATAAATGGAATGCCTCCGCAGCATCGGCATCCTTGATAATGTTCACAGAACTCATGACTGCTTGGTCTCTCACGGCACCAGAGCCAAGCTGGGCTAACCAAGTTTTAAGCTTTTCAGGATTACTGGTGGTGAAGCTACTTGCCAGTTGCCTAGCGGTATCGATCTGCTGGGCATCACTCATCGTCGGAAGAGCACTCACCAAGGCATCTGGATTTTTGTGAGAAAGGTTTGCTATCACAGTCTCAAAGAGAACAGCGTGATTGGGATGATTGGGATTTTTAGCCAGATAAGCCAACGCCTCAGCGCCGTTTGGACCGGCTGCCCATGAATGCATGATGCCCATGAAAGCATATTTTTTCTCGTCGGCACCCTCGAGTTTATCCACCCACTCCAGAGCTTTCTTGGTGTCTTGTTCCGCCATCTTGGTGGCGATCTGCGAAGCAAAGCTCACTTTCTGTTGCCCACTGGCCATTTCTGCCACAAAGGCCGAGGCCGCATCCAAATTCTTTGTGATGTATTGCTCCATTACCAAGCTGAAGGTGCTTTCATAGACATTGTCTGATTGTTGGGAAATCTCTGAGTCTTTGAGCCAATTGAAAGCTGCTGTAATATCTTTCTTGGCCCACTCGTTGACGGTATTGGATAATATTTGATCGCGTTGAACTCCAGCAGGCAATTGCTCCAGCTTCCTGACTGCGCCAACTGGATCTACTCTGGCCCAACCCTCGTAGACCGCCATCGTCAAATACTGCACGCTGCTATCATTGCTCTCGTTTTCTTTGATCCACCGAAGAGCGTCTTCTGGATTGTTTTCAGCGATTTGTTGGAGCGCTGCGTAAACGAGGTCCTCGCGGGCTGCCTCCCTTGCCAAAGCAATTGCTGCGAGAGGATCCTTCTTTGCCAATTCATTGGTCAAAACTAACGCATAAGAATTATTTTCCAAGGCATTAGCGGACTCAATCGTATCCCTCAAAAGCTGTTCAAGTCGGCCCACTGAAGAATCGGGAAATAGAGAACCTCTGATCGAACTGGAGCCCGTTTCTCTAGGATAGCGGCTTGTTTTGGGATTAGAGCTCTCAGCCCTTTTCTCGCTGACTGTTTGATTTTGATTTGGCGTCGAATCGAAGCCTGAGTTTATCAGCCAACCCAAACCAGTCCCAGCAGCAAAGACTGCTCCTAGCACTAAAAAATTCCTATTCATGATCCATCGATTTTTCTCAACTATAGGGCACCAATAGCATCTGTCATTTTAATATTCCCCATCGCATATCCTGTTCATTTCTAATATGCCGACTTTCAGGAAAGGAAATATTCAGAAATACCCTATTCCCATTGTAAAAAACTTACAACCTAATCTTTTAAAAGCTAGGCGGCTTTTAGAATCTTAGCCAACATTTCTAACAAATTATCGGCGTTTTTCAAAAAACTCCAATGGGGATATTTAAATGCCCCACTGGAGAAATTAACTTTCCAACGTCAGCCTAAAAGGCGTTAGGTATCGACCAATGCTGATTTTGATCGGTGTTACTACTGGTCAACAAGCGAGTCAGCTGACCGTTCGTTCCTCCAGCCATCCCATCGAGTGAAACAGCGCCTCCGCGTCTCTGAAGACGCCAAAAACCGCCACCCAGGTCTACTTTCGTCCACTGCTGGTTCGCACTGGCGTGGTTGTAAGTCAACAATTTGACTGCGGTTCCAGAGGTACCATTCGCAGCGTCGAGAGCCCACTTGGTTCCTCTTTTAATGTAGGAATAATTTCCGCCGCCGAGATTGACCTCTTCCCATTGTTGGTTTGCATTGTTAAGGAATGTCCACAGCTTTGCCTGATCACCGCTCATAGTATTACCGCCTGCATCTAACGCGAATGTGGATGCATTGCGTTTCTTGATGTTC
>JAAURL010000022.1 GCA_012032235.1 Akkermansiaceae bacterium
CAAGGCCGAAGAGGCTCCTGTCGCCGCGGTAGCCGAAGAAGCACCTGCTGCGGAATAAACAATCTCCCTGATGATGGTAGCGGCCAGCCGTTTCCATCTGAAAACACAAATGGTTCCTCGTCGGGACAACGGCTGTTGTTCTGAAATCCCCGGAGGCTCTGGGGGCGACGATACCGCAAAGAGAAAAACAAAATGGCTAACATTGAAACACTAGTAGAAGAACTCGGCAAGCTCACCGTATTGGAAGCTGTCGCACTTGTTAAACAACTCGAAGAAACCTGGGGCGTTTCCGCTGCTGCACCTGTTGCTGCTGCTGGTCCTGCCGCTGGTCCTGCTGAAGCAGTCGAAGAGAAGACCGAATTTGACGTCGTGATCACCGATTGCGGCGCTAACAAAATCGGCGTCATCAAGGCTGTCCGTGAAGTTGCTCCAGGCCTCGGCCTTGCAGACGCGAAGAAACTCGTTGAGAGTGCCCCAGCGAAGATCCTCGAAGGCGTTGCTAAAGACGCTGCCGAAGCTGCGAAGAAGAAACTCGAAGAGGCAGGCGCCAAAATCGAGCTTAAGTAACATCCATCAGATTTTTCCCGGGGTAGAGAAATCTGCTCCGGGATTTCTGTCGAAACCGGCGAGAGAGCCTAATGACAACAAACGAGGTTTTCCCGCCGATTCCGACCCTAATTTCCAACGCTTGATTCACCCTGCCTGAGACCGTTCGCGGCTCGGGCTCAATTTGTAAAATACCACCTAAACGCCATGGCTGAACGTCTCTATTTCGGGAAATTTGAAGAAGTCATTGAACCGCCTAACCTCATTGAGGTTCAGAGCCGCTCATACGATGAATTCCTTCAAAAGGAAGTGCTCCCTAGTGAGCGAGCAGATGCGGGTCTCCAAGCGGTTTTCCGCGAGGTTTTTCCCATCAAAAGCTACGACGAGGCAATCGAACTCGATTTTGTCGCTTATGACATCGAAGATCCAAAGATCACCTCGCTGGATTCTCTGCGGAACAGCGAGAGCTTCAGCGCGGCACTCTATGTGACATTTAAGTTGAAAGACGAAACTGGCACTAAAAAAGAGCGCGTCTATATGGGCGAACTCCCGATGATGACCCGCCGCGGCACATTCATCATCAACGGCGCGGAGCGGGTCATCGTTTCCCAGCTTCATCGTTCTCCCGGGATTTGCTTTGAAACGTCACAGCACTTGAACGGAAAACTCCTTCATTCTTTCCGCATCATTCCTGACCGTGGATCATGGTTGGAAGTTCAGTTCGACACGAACGATCTGCTCTACGTTTACCTCGACCGCCGTCGCCGCCGCCGCAAGTTCCTTGCGACGACTTTCCTGCGCGTCCTTGGTTACCCGACCGACCGCGACATCGTGAGTCATTTCTACTCCCCTGAAGCGCTCCCGCTCAGCGAGGCGATGGACGAAGGTGAGCTTGGCCATAAAGTTCCTTTCGAGGACATTCTCGATGGCGAGCTGACCGTCGCAAAAGCCTACGAGCCACTCACAATTGGCATCGTCCGGCAACTTTTGGCCCTTGGCCACAAAACCGTGGAAGTCATCGACGGTCGTGAGGATGAAATCCTTCTCAAGTCGCTCCGCAAAGATCCCGCACATGACGAAGAGTCTGCGCTGAAAGACATTTATCGTAAGCTCCGCCCAGGTGATCCGCCTACGGCAGCAAATGCTCGTGCTCTCTTGAAGCGTCTCTTCTTTGATGCGAAGAAATACGATCTCACTCGTGTTGGCCGTTACAAAATCAACCAAAAGCTCGGCATCCAAGTGGATTCTGATCAACGGATCATGGTTTCCGAGGATTTCCTCGCGGCGGTTCGCTATATCTTAAAGCTGAAAAAAGGCGACGGTGTCATTGACGACATTGATCACCTCGGCTCTCGTCGCGTCCGTGCTGTTGGTGAACTTCTCGCCAACCAATGCCGCGTCGGCCTTGCCCGTACCGAGCGCTTAGTCAAAGAGCGTATGACGTTGTTCGATGTGAATATCGAAGGCATGACTCCGCAGAAACTGATCAACCCGAAGGCACTTTCCGCCGTCGTGCGTGATTTCTTCGGTCGTTCGCAGCTTTCCCAGTTCATGGACCAAACCAACCCACTCGCTGAGCTGACGCACAAGCGCCGTCTTTCCGCGCTTGGACCTGGTGGTCTTAATCGTGATCGTGCAGGCTTCGAAGTTCGTGATGTGCATCCATCTCACTACGGCCGTATTTGCCCGATTGAGACTCCGGAAGGCCCGAACATCGGCCTCATCAACTCGATGTGTACTTACGCCCGAATTAATGAGTTTGGTTTCATCGAAACTCCTTATCGCCGTGTGGTAAATTCCAAAGTCACCAACGAGATTGAGTATCTCACTGCGGACCAAGAGGAAAATTTCCTGATCGCTCAGGCGAACAACCCAATCGACAAAAAAGGTGCTTTCCAAACGGAACGCATTACGGCCCGTGAAAAAGGTGGCGAATTCATCGAAGCGCTTCCTTCTGAAGTGAACTACATGGACGTATCTCCAAAGCAGCTCGTCTCCGTGGCTGCGGGTCTAATTCCATTCCTTGAACACGATGACGCGAACCGCGCGCTGATGGGTTCAAACATGCAACGCCAAGGCGTGCCGCTCCTCATTTCCGAGGCGCCGCTCGTCGGCACTGGCCTAGAAGGCAAAGCCGCCCGGGATTCGCGTGCCGTGGTTGTTTCCGAGGCTGATGGTATTGTTGCCGCCGCCACTGCGGAAATCATCGTGACAACTCCAGATGGTAAATTGCCCGTTTCAGATGAGAAATTCATCAGTGATTCTGAGTCAGTGAAGACCAACGTGGAAAAAGGCATCATGGCTTATCCGCTGCGGAAATTCATGCGCTCTAATGCTGGCACCTGCATCAATCAGAAGCCAATCGTCGCTAAAGGTCAGAAAATCAAAAAGGCCAAGTCCTCGCGGATGGACCGAACACCGAGGATGGCGAGCTCGCTATCGGTCGCAACGTCTTGGTCGCATTCATGCCTTGGAACGGCTACAATTTCGAAGATGCCATCGTCATTTCCGAGCGCGTGGTCAAAGACGACATTTATACCTCGATCCATATTTCCGAGTTCGATGTCGCGGCCCGTGACACCAAGCTCGGTCCAGAAGAAATTACCCGTGATATTCCAAACGTCGGCGAAGATGCACTGCGCAATCTCGACCATGACGGGATCATCCGCATCGGCGCCGAAGTGAAACCTGGCGATATTCTCGTCGGGAAAATCACTCCGAAGTCCGAAACAGAACTCGCTCCCGAAGAGCGCCTTCTCCGCGCCATTTTCGGTGAAAAAGCGGCTGACGTGAAAGACACTTCCCTCCGCGTGCCATCCGGCTGCGTAGGAATCGTCCAAGACGTGCGTGTTTCCCAAAGCGGATTCGCCAAAAAACGTCAGGAGAAAGTGGATCCAGTCGAGCTGAAGAAAACGCTCAAGAAAATCAACGATGAGCACAAAAAGCGCGCTGACAAACTGACCGATGATCTCACGGAGCGCCTTTCCGACATTCTTCTGGGAGAAAAAATCCCTCTCGATGTTGTCAATGCGCAAACCGGTGAAATTATCATTCCAGCGAACCGCAAAATCACGAAAACACTCCTTCGTAAGCTTGCTTCTGTTCACGATCACATCGAAATCGATCCCTCGCCGATCCGTAACAAGATCTTAGAAATCATCGGATCTTTCGAGGGCCGTTTCCAAGAGCTCGACACTGAGCGGGAGCGGAAGCTCGATTCACTCGAATCGGGAGACGAAGTCGATCCAGGCGTCATCAAGGAAGTCAAAGTCTTCATCGCCGCAAAGCGCAAGCTTTCCGTCGGGGATAAAATGGCGGGTCGCCACGGAAACAAAGGCGTTGTTGCGACGATTGTTCCCGAGGAGGACATGCCTTACTTGGCGGACGGAACTCCTGTCGATATCTGTCTCAACCCGCTCGGCGTTCCTTCACGGATGAACGTCGGACAGGTTCTTGAAACCCACCTTGGCGTTGCCGCCAGAGCGCTGGGCTTCAAAGTAGCGACTCCGATTTTCGACGGCATCAAAGAAGAGGTCATCTGGGATTTCATGTCCAAGGCAAAGCAAGTCGATGGTGTGAAATTGGTTGGCGACAACGGCGAACTCCGCGAGCGTAAGCAGGGCGAGAAGGAGCGTCCCGGATTCACCTGGATCGGCGATGGTAAGGACGGCACAACAGGCGGTAAATCCACGCTGTATGACGGCCGAACTGGCGAGGCTTTCCACAATCCAGTCGTGGTTGGTATCATTTACATCCTCAAGCTCGGTCACTTGGTTGCCGATAAGATCCACGCCCGTGCGGTTGGTCCATACTCGCTTGTCACCCAGCAGCCGCTCGGTGGTAAGGCACAATACGGTGGCCAGCGCTTCGGAGAAATGGAAGTTTGGGCGCTCCAAGCTTACGGAGCGGCTTACACCCTTCAGGAGCTTCTCACCGTCAAATCTGACGACGTGCAAGGCCGGACCCGGATCTATGAGGCGATTGTCAAAGGCGACAACAATCTCGAAGCCGGCACCCCGGAATCGTTCAATGTTCTCATCAAGGAAATGCAATCCCTAGGACTCGATGTCCGTCCGGGACGCAAGGGATCGACCCACGGCTCCGGTATGACCGGTGGCTTGGACGACTACTCCTTGGATGATTTAACCTTATAATTTTTACCGCGAACCCCAAACCTAGACCTAAAAAGTTACTAAAACATGAGTGTCGATACCAACCTTCGCGAACTATTTGGCGTGGACGAGCGCCCAGAGGCTTTTGACCAAGTCTCCATCACTGTGGCTTCACCGGAAATCATTCGCTCTTGGTCCAAGGGCGAAGTGAAAAACCCTGAAACCATCAACTACAGAACCTTCAAACCTGAAAAAGGAGGTCTCTTCTGCGAGCGCATTTTCGGACCAACCCGTGACTGGGAGTGTGCCTGCGGAAAATACAAGCGCATCAAACACAAAGGCGTCGTTTGCGATCGCTGCGGCGTTGAGGTGACTTTGAGCCGCGTTCGCCGTGAGCGCATGGGCCACATCGAGCTAGCAGTCCCCAGTTTCCCCATATCTGGTTCTACAAAATGCATGCCTTCCCCGCATCGGCCTCATGCTCGACATGAGCGCTCGTCAGCTGGAGCGTGTCATTTACTATGAAGATTATGTCGTGACAGAACAGGGGAATACCGCCTTAGAAGTCGGGCAACTACTCACTGAAAATGAGCTCCGCGAGGCAGAAGACACCTATGGTGACGGTTCGTTCAAAGCGGAAATGGGTGCCGCAGCGATCATGGAGCTGCTCCGCCAGTGCGATTTGAACGACCTTGTCGTGAAACTCACTGAAGAACTCGGAACAACTCGCTCGAAGCAAAACAAGAAAAAGCTCTCGAAACGCCTTAAGATCACCCAAGGTTTCGCGCAATCCAAGTCGCGTCCAGAATGGATGATCCAAACGGTGCTCCCTGTGATCCCGCCGGATCTTCGCCCATTGGTACCGCTGGAAGGTGGCCGCTTTGCGACTTCCGATTTGAACGATCTCTATCGTCGCGTCATCAACCGGAATAATCGTCTCAAGAACCTCCTCCTTCTCAAGACTCCAGAAGTCATCATCCGCAACGAAAAGCGGATGCTTCAGGAGGCTGTCGATGCTCTCTTCGACAACGGCCGCCACGGTCGTGCCGTCACAGGTGCTGGCAACCGCCCGCTGAAGTCTCTGAGCGATATGCTCAAGGGCAAAGGTGGTCGTTTCCGTCAGAACTTGCTTGGTAAACAGCGTCGATTATTCGGGTCGTTCCGTCATCGTCGTTGGTCCTGATTTAAAACTCGGCCAGTGCGGCCTGCCAAAGAAAATGGCGCTCACTTTGTTTGAGCCATTCATCATTCGCCGCCTGAAAGAGCTGGGTTACTGCCACACGGTGCGATCCGCGAAAAAGATGATTGATCGCAAAACGACAGAAGTCTGGGATATCCTCGCGGAGGTCACGAAAGGTCACCCGATCCTTCTGAACCGCGCTCCGACGCTTCACCGTCTCTCGATCCAGGCATTCGAGCCGAAATTGATCGAAGGTGAGGCCATCCGCGTTCACCCACTCGTTTGTACCGCTTACAATGCGGACTTCGACGGTGACCAAATGGCCGTTCACGTTCCACTTTCCGTGGAAGCGCAGATGGAGTGCCGCCAGCTGATGCTTGCGCCCAACAACATCTTCTCGCCAGCATCTGGCCGCCCAGTGACAGTTCCTACCCAGGACATCATTCTTGGAACTTACTACCTCACTTGGGCAGGCATTCGCACCCAGAAGGATCGCGAAAAAGAAGAGCACATGCCTCTTTTCGACAATGCTTCCGAAGTAGAATTCGCCCTCGCTGCGGACAAAATTGAGTATCATCAATGGATTCGCATCCGTAACCCCGACCATGGTAAAAACACAGTCTTCGGTTACAAAGGTGAGGAGCTCTCCGAGAAAGATCTTAAAGAATTGAGTCCTCTGGAGCAGGCGCTCCGCCAAGGTAAAATCATTGAGACCACGCCAGGTCGCGTGCGTTTCAACGAAATCTGGCCAGCGGGTGTCGGTTTCATCAACCACAACGTCGGCAAGAAACAAATCGGTGACATCATCTGGCGTTGCTATCAGGTCTCTGGTAAGCCGAAGACGGTTTTGGTTCTCGACCAACTCAAGAACCTTGGTTTCCGCGAGGCGACACGCTCGGGAACATCCATTGGGATTGTCGACATGGTCATTCCTGAAGAGAAGCAAGAAGTGATTGCCAAGGCCTACGAAGAAGTCGCAAAAGTCACCAAACAATACCGCAACGGCGTCATTACTGACGGCGAGCGCTATCAGAAAGTTGTCGACGTTTGGACTCAAGCAACCGACACCATCGCTAGCGCACTTTATCGCAAGATCGAGTTCAACGAAGGAAAGAAAAAGGCATCGCCGCTATTCATGATGGTCGATTCCGGTGCGCGGGGTAACAAATCCCAGATTAAACAGCTCGGTGGTATGCGTGGTCTGATGGCAAAACCATCTGGTGAAATTATCGAACGCCCGATCATCTCGAACTTCCGCGAAGGTCTCTCTGTGCTGGAGTATTTCATCTCCACCCACGGAGCCCGTAAAGGTCTCTCCGATACCGCTCTAAAAACTGCGGACTCTGGATACATGACCCGCAAATTGGTGGATGTGGCGCAAGACGTCATCATCTTCAAACAAGATTGCGGAACGGTGAATGGGATCAGCGTTGCCGCCATTTACGATGGTGATGAGGAATCCGCCTCACTCTCCACTCGCATTTACGGACGCGTTTCCTGTGAACAGATTAAAGATCCCGTTTCAGGTAATGTCATTGTCGAAATCGATGATGTGATTAACGAAGTCCAAGCCCGCGCCATCGAAAATATCGGTGTGCTTAAGCTGAAAATCCGCTCTGTTCTCACTTGCGAAGCAGAACGTGGTTGCTGTGCAAACTGCTACGGACTGAACCTCGCGACGGGTCTGCCCGTGAAAATCGGTGAGGCAGTTGGCATCATCGCAGCGCAATCGATCGGTGAGCCTGGAACTCAGCTCACCATGCGGACTTTCCACGTCGGTGGTGTTGCTGCGGCGACATTCAAACAGCCGATCATCAAGGTCAAAAACAACGGCCGCGTAGTTTATAAAGACCTACGCACCGTGCAAGATGTCGATGGTCATTGGGTCGTGCTCAATAAAAACGGCGTGATTTCCATCCGCGATAAAAATGGTCTGGAACTCGAAAGCCACATCATCGTCATCGGTTCCGTCATTTCTGTAAAAGACGGCGAAGATGCGAAAAAAGGCGACACGATTGTGACATGGGATCCATACAACGTGCCGATTCTCACCGAGAGAAATGGTAAGGTTGAACTCCGTGATATGATTTCCGGAATTACTGTCACGAACGAGACAGACAAAGAAACCGGCAAAAAAGGTATGGTCGTCACCGAGCACAAAGAGGATCTCCATCCACAGGTTGTCATCGTTGACGAAAAGACCAAGGAAATCAAAGCAAGCTACTCGATCCCGGTCGGTGCTCACCTTTCCGTCAAAGAAGGCCAAGTGATCACTGCGGGAACGCAGATCGCGAAGACTCCACGTAAAGTCGCCCGCACCAAAGACATCACCGGTGGTCTTCCACGGGTTGCGGAGCTTTTTGAAGCCCGCAAACCAAAAGATGCCAGCGTCATTGCGAAGATCGAGGGTGTCATTTCCTACGGTGGCAACGTCCGCGGTAAGAAAAAAGTCATCATTACCCACGAGGAAACGGGTGAACAAATCGATCATCTCGTCCCGATGGGCCGCCACATCGTCGTCACTGAAGGCGACCAAGTGAAACGTGGAGATCAAATCACCGAAGGCCCAGTGTCACCGGAAGATTTGCTCGAAGCTTGCGGCGCTCAAGAACTCCAAGAGCACCTCGTCAACGAAGTTCAATCCGTTTACCGCGTCCAAGGCGTGGAAATCAACGACAAGCACATCGAAGTCATTGTTCGTCAAATGCTCCGCAAGGTGAAAATCACTGAGCCGGGTGACGCTGATCAGTTCCTTTGGGGAGATCAAGTCGAGCGCTCCACCTTTAATCGCATCAACGCAGAGATCATCGCGAATGGTGGTAAGCCCGCAGAGGGCGAGCCTGTCCTACTCGGGATCACCAAAGCCTCTCTGGAAACTGAGTCGTTCATTTCCGCAGCTTCTTTCCAAGACACCACACGTGTTCTTACTGAAGCCGCGACTTTGGGCCGCGTCGATTACCTCAGTGGTTTCAAGGAAAACGTCATCATGGGTCACCTCGTGCCAGCCGGGACAGGATTCTACCACCACCGTGCTGCGGAGTTCGAATTCACTGTCGAAGAGCCAGAGCCAATCATCGAAGTCCAAGAAGCAATCGAAGACGACGAAGACGCTGCAACAGCTTAATGCAAATCGTTTAAATCCAATCACAAACCCCAGCCTGCATTTCCGCAAGCTGGGGTTTTGTTTGAAATTGTAAAAAAGGATTCGTCTTCGAGATTTTGTTCCAATGCGCTTTTCCTCCAGGGCTAACTCACTTTGAGTAGTCGATTCTGAGGAACTGAGAGAGGATCGATTCTGAGAAAGTGGCTTGGAGGCGTTTTCCTCTCACCGTGTCTTTGACGGTTTTGTCTGCCTTGAGTAGATCAAGGGCAATCTTGCGTAATAGCGCGACGTTCTGTGCCGCCTTGTTCTTGCGGATTCTTGATTCGTCCTCTCTCCACGTGACATCCAGAACCCAGTGACACCGGTTTTCAATGCTCCAGTGCTGCCTAATCAACTTCCCGAGCAGCTCCGCATCGGGCTTGTGGCTGGTGATGTAGTAACGCTTCTCCACGCTGCTTTTCCCGGTGCTCAGCTCCTTTCCGGTGAGCCTCCACGCAGACGATGCTCCGCAGTCCGGACCAGTTCTCACGTTTGAGTTTATCAATCCCCTCAAGTGCATCGGTAGCCATGACAACACGCCTCTCATGACGCCCGTGTCCTTTGTTTTTACAATCGCTCACCGAGATGGTTTTGCCCCGCTGTTTGGCAGCCCTGACTTGCCCGGGGCTACCGAAAAACTCTTCCACGCGTTTGTGCAGCGTTCCGTGGTTCCCTTTTTAGCGCAAGAAGGTAGTCGGCATGGGTGAGGTGGATTTTCCGGGCGATCTCTTTCTGGCACCCCATGGCATCAAGACTCACGGTGTGCCCCTCCAGATCGAGCAGATCAAGGAGCTTTGGCACTGCGGTGATTTCGTTGGTTTTCTTATCTACCGCGAGCTGGCCGAGGCTGATTCCTTCCTCACACGCCCACGCACTTAGCAGGTGAAGATGTCCGGCGTCCGTTCCGGTATCAAAACTGTGGCGCACGGCTTTGCCGTCGATGGCGATGAGCTGCGCAGCGAGCTGCCCATGGGTGGCCTGGATGAAAGCCATGAAACAGCGGTTGAAGCGCTTGGGATCTATGGACGTGAACACTCTGCGGAACGTGTCATTGCTCGGCGTGCCGTTGGGGAGTTTAAGGAATTTGCGCAACCACTCCTCCTTGAGTTTGGCGAAGCGCGCCATGTCATCAAAGCCTTCGCACTGGCAGATGATGGCGGCGAGAGCCATGAAGATGATCTCGCCGAAGTGTGTCGTTTGTGACGGCCTTCGCGAGGATCGGGCAACTCACTAAACGCCTCAATGCTCTCGGGGAACCCACCGGAAAACTCCTCAGATCGTGTTTTGTGTGACATCCAGCTAGTATAGAGCACTATATATGGTGTACAAGTCTAATTTTTCTTAAATATCACGCTACTCAAAGTGAGTTAGCCCTGGAGGCAAAGACAATTTCTGAGGAAAAAATTGACACTTGGCATGATGATGGCTACTCAGCGCCTGAAATTTTCCATTCTCGTTCATATTCAGTCACTAACACAAATGAAAAACTACGGTTATTCTAAATTGATCATTTCTACTTTGATCTTGGTAGCTACTGGTCAATCGCAAGCCGTCATTAGCAGCGTATCATTGGTCACCGATACATGGACTAGTGGTGCAATTGGTCAAACAGCGACAACGCAGGTCGGCTATCTGGACGCGATCGCTACTGCCCAAACAGCCAAACAGCAATGTAGGAAGCATGGGCACAACTACCACTACTGACGGCGTGGGAGTCACCTTTAAGGCAACCTTTGTCGGGACTTCGATCCGCGCGACAGGCGCGAATTCTAGTTTATTGAATGCGCTCCCAGGAAGTGGCATCAATCCATCTGGCTTCATCCTTGGCTCCTCAAATGACAATAATCCATTGACGATTGTTGAGCCAACAACAGTGAACAACAGCGGCGTCGTCACCATCGTCAGCGGCGGCAGCATCAGTGGCTCTATCTCGAACTATCAACGTTGGGATTTTACCTTCTCAAGACCGGTCTTTCTGGACGCCTTTAATATCGAAGACATCGACTCAAACAGCCCGTCAGGATTCCGCGACATTATCGCCGCAGAAGCTTTCGCCACTGGAGCTCCCGGTGTAGCGGGAACCGGTATTGATCCGACTTACACGGTAGGTGCTTCGCTATTCACAGGTAACGTGACAGTGGGTGGCCAAACGCTTAGCTCGGTAGTAGCTCCCAACAATCTTGGCACTCCGGGCGATCCGAATAATACTCCAGAAGTTCGGGCACGTATTAACTTTGGTTCCTCTGCGATCACATCATTTAGTATTTATACATTTTCCGACAAATCCGCAGTACACCGCACATCCTTGTCAAATTCCACCTTCACTTTTAGCACCATCCCAGAAGTTTCATCTCTGATCCCAGCATCATTTTTACTGTTGGGTTTTCTGTGCCGCTACCGGCAGGTGCAGCCACGGAAACTATAGTGCTAGGCTTAAAACTGGAACATGTCCTACAACAGGCTACCTTCTGAAGTCTGAGAGATCTGCGAATCGCCGGAGAGCCCGGTGGCTGTCAATTTTTGATAGTGGTTTGAAACAAATGCCATTTTTGGAACTCTGATCCGGTTGACGTGCCGGACTCTGGCAGCTAGTTTGGCTGTCTTCTTATGCAAAAACGCAGTTTTTTCACATCGCTTCGCCCTGGAGGCATTCTCCGCTGGTCTACGATTTGTATCCTTACGAGCGGGGCCGTCGGCCTTTCCAGCTGTGACCGAGGCGTCGATTACGTAGCGACCGAAAAGGACGCAGAAATGGCGAAATCGCAATCTCAAATCGAGAAACTGGACTCGGAGAAAGAGAAGCTGATGAAGGGAGAAGTTGCTAACAACTTCCATATTCCGCGAGTAGGCTACTATCATGCAGCTATACATGATTTTTTTAAACATCCATACGGTTTTTCGCAAGATGGTCGTTATTTTGTAAATGGAGTTTGGCAAGATGAAGCTGCGGCGGAGGATTTAACATCCAGCCGTCCTTCTCCAGCGGCGTTGAAAAAAGTGGAAGCTGCTCTGGAAGAAGAGCAGAAAACTGCAGCTACTTCTAACACGGTTCATCACCACCACGGCGGAGGATTCGGCATGGGAAATGCGCTCATGATGTATTGGCTACTATCAGGAAATCGTGGAATGTTCTCGCCGGGAAATGGCTTTCAACAGGCCAGCGGCCAGGCGGGAAATTGGCAGCGCGGTGTAGATGCTAGACGCGGTGAAGTGAACCGATACGCGGCAGCAAATCCTGGCTATCAGCGGATGGTTGAACAAAACCGAGCCAGTGGCACGACCGTGAGACCTGGCCAATCGGTGCGCGGTGGCTTCGGCACATCGCAACGCAACAGTGGCTCCTCCTTCGGTAGCTGATTTTTCCCAACAGATGAATTCCCCCATCTCTCTCGAAGCCAATTCACCACGGCCCGGATGGCAGCAACGAGTCGAAGAATCCGGTCTGATTTGGCACAGCGCGGATGGTTCTCCATACTGGACGGAGGACCAACATCTCGCTCTCACCTTAAAAGCAGCAGAGACTTTGGAGGACGCCGCCAGTGAGCTGCACGCTCTCTGCCTGGAGGCTTGCGATAAAATCGTGAGAAATGATTGGTTTGATCGATTAGCCATTTCCGACACTGCGGCTGGGCTGATTCAGACCTCTTGGATGGTTTCGGATTTCTCTATCTATGGGCGCTTTGATCTCGCCTGGGATGGGAGCGGTCAGCCGAAAATGTTAGAATACAATGCGGACACGCCAACTTCTCTTTTAGAAGCGGCGGTGATCCAGTGGCAATGGTTAGAAGAACTTTTTCCCGAGAGCGATCAGCTCAATTCGATCCACGAAGCGCTAGTCGAAAGGTGGAAGCAAATCCCCGAAAGCTCCGTGCATTTTGCGTGTGCTTGGGAGAATTTAGAAGATCGTCAGACCATCGCCTATCTCGCGGAAACCGCAGAACAATCCGGGAAATCTGTCGAGCTAATGGACATCCCGGAAATCGGATTTTCCGAGGAGGGCCGTTTCACGGACACCAACGAGCGGGCGATCGAAAAGCTATTTAAACTCTACCCATGGGAATGGATGGTCGATGAACCATTCTTCGCCGAGATCGGCCAAGAGCGCTCCCGATTCATCGAGCCAGCTTGGAAAATGCTACTCTCCACCAAAGCTCTACTTCCGATTTTGTGGGAGCTCAATCCCGGTCACCCACTACTGCTCCCGGCCTATTTCTCCCGGGAGGAACTCTGCGCCCAAGGCGTTTCCTACTGGGTCGAAAAACCGTTTGGGGGGACGAGAGGGAGCTGGCATTTCTCTCGTTGATCGGGGAAATACCATTCTCTCTGGAGCCACTGGTCACCAAGGAGAACCTGTCATCTATCAAAACATGCCACACTCTTTTCTGCTAGAAATCAGCATTTCGTGTGGGGCCTGTGGATGATCGGCGACGAATGTCGTGGTCTCTCAACGCGTGGCGATCACTCTCCGATCACAGGGAATCTGAGCCGATTTTTCCCGCATCGTATCCGGGATTGATCGCTCGACGATTGCAGCGCCGTGAAAAAGATCCAAGGGCCAAGTCAGCACAGCCAATCACTGAGTCCCCTGCTCCATAGCTCGCTCACAATTTTTTCCTGAGCGGTTTCCATTGCTGCGCGCTCCTCGGCTTCAGTATCTTCATGCCCTGCCAGATGGAGCAGTCCGTGGACAAAGTAGCGGAGAATTTCCCGGCCTAATGGCTCACCATATTCGGCGGCTTGGCGTTCGGCGACTTGCGCGCCAATGACGATTTCTCCGTGGTGGAAAGTGATCACATCCGTGGGACCATCGATCTGCATGAAATCCTGGTGCACTTGGTCACTGGTCGCATCATCGACTAATGCGACTTCCAATGTCGCCAAATGGTGAAGGGGAGAGTCGTGCTCAGCGGCATTTTCCAGCGCGAGCCGTGCCGCTTCATGCGCCACTCGCTCCAGTGCAGTAAGCCAGCTTTCTGGTATTTCCGTAGCTTGCTGATTGTTACCAATGATGACTTCGAGCGACATGGGAGATGTTTGTAGGGGGGATAAACTAGCGATTTTTCGGCATCGGGACGACGCGTTCAGCACGGCTGGTCTGGGCTGCGGAGCGCTTTGCGAGGACAGAGCTTCGTGGCTCCTCGTCTTTTTCCTTATCCTTCGGATAGTCGATGCGGCTGTGCAGCATGCTGCGGAGGGTGCTAGCGAAACTGTCTTTTAAAATCGCGAGTTCTCGGATCGTCAGCGGGCAGTCATCCAGCTGACCATCGTTGATTTTCGCGCAAACAAGATCCTCTACCATGGCCCGGATCTTTGCAGGGGTGGGCTTTTTCAATGTGCGGGAAGTACTTTCGATCATATCTGCCAGGGCGATAATTCCGCTTTCGCGAGAGCTAGGCCGCGGTCCTGGATAGCGGAAATTTTTCTCCTCCACTTTCGGTAAATCCTCGGCATTTCCTAACTGCCTATCGACTTTTTCCATCTCTGCCTTCTTCTGCTCTTGGGCACGGCGGTAAAAGTAATAGACTAACGAATCGCCGTGGTGCTCTTGGATGACATCGATGATCCGTGGATTTAGCTTATTTTTCACCGCCAAATCGACTCCATCTTTAACATGTGCGATGATAATCATTGCACTCATGGTGGGAGTCAAATTATCGTGTGGATTTTCTGCACCGTCATGTTGGTTTTCGATGAAGTAGTTCGGCTTTTTGAGTTTACCCACGTCGTGAAAATAAGAACACACGCGACACATCGGGGCATTGGCACCGATTTTTTCAGCAGCGGCCTCTGCCAACGCGGCGACAATCAAGCTATGATGGAATGTGCCTGGAGCCTCCAGCTGCATTTGCCGCAGCAACTTGTGATTTAGATCACTGAGCTCTAGCCAACTGATGTCAGTAGTCAGATGAAAAGCGCCTTCAAAAACAGGCAACAGCCCGCTGATAATGATGACCGTGGCAATCGCAGTGCCAAAAGCCGCCGCGCTGCCCATACCCAGGATTTTCAAATGCTCCATCGAGTCTGCGCCAAAGCATGCCGCGATATCGAGCCGCCCTAAAATCAAACCGATCACCAGCGTCACCGCACCGACATAGAAGCCAGCTTGGAGCAGCTGCAACCGCCGCCGAACTTGATAGCCCAGCAAGACTCCAGTCATCCCAGAGATGAAACTGAAAATCATGTAGCTAATGATGTCTGCCTGCGGAACGAGCAAGCAGCCGATCAGCGTGACAAAAACCGCAGAAAAAGAGGCAACACCCCGTCCCAGCAAAACTCCGTGCAACATCGGCGCTAGAGCAAAAGGAACCAACAAAAATCGCGATAGCTGAGCGTCACCCAGCTTCATCATCATTTGGGCGATCAGCAAATGTCCAATCAGTCCGCCGAGCACTAAAATCACTCGACTATTGCGCCTGCAAGAATCCTGAAAACTAACGTGAAACATCAGAACCGCCATGATGGCAATGACAAAGCCGCAGAGCGCGGACTTGATCGATGCATCCGAAATTAAATTACCATCTGCAGAACGAACGACTAGAGTCGCACAGAGAACCGCAAACATTGCGTAGAGGGAAAATTTAATCCATCCACTTTCTTCAAGAGCCAGGACGATTGGGTTCTCAAGATGAACCCGACGTTTTTTCCCCGACGACAGCCCCTCACGAGCCAACCGCCAACGTTTGATGGTATCCAAAAATCCCACGGCGGTGTTTAGAATAGTTCAAAACGCAAGGATCTCGTAAGGGGAGCTTCCCTGCGGGGCGTATAAGCTAATCTGCTCCAGCAGCCTTGGCAATCCACAAATTTGGTCGATGAGGAAACGCCTCCAAGCCACTTTCTCAGAATCGATCCTCTCTCAGTTCCTCAGAATCGACTACTCAAAGTGAGTTAGCCCTGTCTTTGCCTCGCATTACGCCCCTTGATTTCCTCTATTTCAAGCTGTAAGCAAGAATCGACAGTCAATGCTGAAGCACTAAAGTCCCCGGCGAATGAATTTAAAGGAACTCGGATGGAATGAGGATTTAGAAAACGCCTTCGCCGCATATAAAGGAAAAGGTTGGGTTCCTGCTCGCCTGATTCGTGAAACAGTCATCAACTACGGTGCATTCATCAATGGCGGCGAGGAAATCGACGCCATCCTTTGTGGCCGCGTCTGGCATGAGGCGACTTGCGATTCGGATTTACCCGCAGTAGGTGATTGGGTAGTGGTCGAACTAGGTGATGAAAACACGCCGCACGTGATCCGCGCCAGATTGCTGCGGCGCACCTGCTTTTCCCGGAAAATGCCGGGCAACAGTTCCCAGGCACAAGTCATCGGCGCAAATGTAGATTTCGTCACGGTCGTCACCGATGCAGGATCAGATTTCAATATCCGCCGCATGGAGCGCTACTTCATGCTTATTGGCAAGAGTGGTGCAAAAGCGATTGTGTTAGTCAACAAAGCCGATCTTTTCCCTAAAAAACAAAAGTGAAGAAGCTGCCGCAGAAATCGCCGCGCTGTGGGATGGGGCCACCGTCCACGTCACCAGTGCATTGAATGGGGATGGACTCAAAGTCCTCAAAAAATATCTCAAAAAAGGAATTACGATGTGTGTCGTAGGTTCCAGTGGTGTGGGAAAATCCACCCTCGTCAATCAGCTTTACGGCGAAGAATGGCAATGGACCAGTGAGGTCAACGAGATCACCGGAAAAGGTCGCCATACCACCACTTCCCGCGAACTCGTCCCACTCCCCGGCACCGGAATGCTCATCGATAATCCCGGAATGCGGGAAATCCAAATGTGGACTGACGAAGCGACCTTGCGTGACAGCTTCGCTGATGTTGCCTCCTTGGCAGCCGAGTGCAAATTCACGGATTGCAGTCACCGCAAGGACGCGAAATGTGCGATCCGTGCCGCCGTGGAAGCTGGAACGCTCGATCCCGCCCGTTATGAAAATTTCCTCAATCTAGAAAACGAAATCGCCGCGCTAAAGAAACGCTCAGAAAAACGCCAGATGGCTGTCGAACGTTGGGCCAAACGCAATAGCATCAAAGCGCGTAATCTGAATGATCGTATTCAGTTAGAAAAAGACATTCGCGGCGAAAATTTGATCTCTCTTCAAATGAAATTTCATTTCCACCAGTGGCTTATCACTTTCATCGGGCTGACTGTTTTTCAGCCCTAACAAACGCACAACTGCCCGATCTGCCCAGTGTTCTCAAAAGTGAACCAGCGGCCGAACAAACGGACGACACAGCGGCGAAACTTCAGCAATGGCTTAAAGATGCGAAAACTGCCTTCGCACGACTGAATGAACCGGGCGTGCAAACACAACTGCCGCCAGGAATCGACAATGCAGCACTGGACAGCTATCGCCGCGATTTAGAGCAAATCATTCTAGGGATCAGCCGCTATCAGAAAATTTCTAACGCCGCGCCCGAAGTGCAGAAAACTTTAGGAGCTGCACTTTCCGCCGATAAGGAGTGGCTCGGATTTACAGAACAGCCTCCGTATTCGATTCTCCTGCTCGATGAACTGGTCAATCAACAAGACGACATCCATCAGCAAGCAGAATCCTATCGCTCCTCACTCACGATTTTTAGCCGCGAACTGAACAGTGTCCAAGAAGCCGCAGAACAAGCCGAAAAATCTAGCGAGCAGCTATTCTCAGCAGCTGAAGCAAATCCTAACGATGGTGGCACTTCCAAATGGCGACTCGATGCTGATAAAGCAAAAGTCGCGAGTCCTCGCAACACGTGCATTTTCACTACAAAGCAATATCGCGCTTTTAAATGATCAGGGAGAGACTGCAAAAGCTCGGCTATCGCTCCTCAATCGGCAAATTAAAATTGTTAGAGATAAGCTTTCATTTAGTGAAGAAGATCTCGCTAAAATCAAAAAGGCTTCTGAAGAGAGAAAAGAATCCTTGCGCAAGGAAATCACTACGATCGCAAAACGACAAAAAGAAGCGGAGACCACTCGTAGCAAACAACAAATCGCACTCGAACAACTTCTCAAATCCGCGCCTGAAGGAACACAGCCAGAACCAACTCCTGAATTAGCACTTGCGAATGCCAAGCTCGAAGCCGGTGATGTAAAAATAGAATCCCTTCAATTCATCAGTGAAAAACTAGAATCTCTTATTCAGTTAGAATCTTATATCCCAGAGGTTTATCTGAATCGAAAAATTTTGATTGAAGCGAAAGATAAAGAAACACGTGATCGTGCCTTTGATTTCATCCAATCGAACTATGATCGACTTAAAGCTTGGGAAATCGTCGTCAACAATGAATTGGCCGCCGTCAATGCAGATATTAGCAAGCAAGAATCGCGTGCCAGCGCCATTGCCGTCGATGATCTCCGTTTGCAACCTCTCTCCGATTTGCGCAACGCACTTTCCGATAAACAAACGATTCTGAGGCGCGTTTTACAAACCTCTTCCTATCAAAGCCGAATTCTTAAACGCTGGCTAACTAATTTTGATTCATCGATTGCGGACATTCCGATTCAGGAAAAAGCAAAGTCATTGATCTCATCGGCATGGAAATTCACAAAGCAGATCTGGCAATTTCCAGTCTACGAATATGAAAAAGATGTCATGTTGGGTGGAGAAAAGAATACCGTGTCCCGCTGGGTCGGGCTCGGAGATATTTTCATCGGGCTTTCCTTTTTCAGTATCGCTTACTTCTTAGCGAATCGGATTAAAGATCGACTTCGTAACTTCATCGTCAGCCACAAATACATCGCAGAAGCCCAAGCGAAAACCTTGAGCAACTGGCTCATGATCATCGTCGGCTTTTTTCTGGCGATCGCTACCCTCAACTATCTAGCACTTCCGCTAACTGTTTTTGCGTTTCTTGGCGGTGCATTACTCATCGGTGTTGGCTTTGGCACGCAAACGCTAATCAAAAATTTCATCAGCGGCATCATCGTTTTATTTGAGCGAAAAATCCGCGTCGGCGACATCGTGGACATCGGTGGCGGCCCCGGAAAAATCATCGAAATCAACACCCGTTCATCCATCCTCCGCAGCGGCGATGGAAAGGAAACCCTAGTGCCTAATTCCCTATTCCTAGAAAATAAAGTCACCAGCTTTACTCTATCTAACAAAAAATCAGGCAGAGCATCAAAATCACTTCCACTCTCGCAGTCTCACCGCAAATAGTTAGCGATGTTTTAAAAGATTGCGCCGAGCGCCATGGCCGTGTTTTGAAAGATCCTGCGCCCAATGTCACTCTCGATGACTTTTCTGACAAGTCGAACTCCTTCACCGTCTACTACTGGATCGAAGTGACTGAAAAACGAACGTCTATGTGGTGGCCAGTGACATACGCTTGATGATCGAAAAGCGTTTTTCGGACATGAAGATTAAATCATCTCCACAACCCGGTGTGGCCGCCACACCAGTGCAAACGGAAACGAACTTATCTGGGGAATGAGCAACGATACTCACTGGATGCAAATCGCTTTGGAAGAAGCGAGGAAAGGCGTTGGGCGTACCGCGCCAAATCCACCAGTGGGAGCTGTCATCGTAAAGGATGGAAACATGTTAGGGAAAGGCTGGCATCGTGCAGCGGGTCTACCTCATGCAGAACGCGAGGCTTTAGCAGAGGCATTTCAAAAACATGGTAAAGAATTTGTTAGGGATTCAACGATCTATATCACCCTAGAGCCTTGCTCCACTCACGGCCGCACTCCGCCATGCACTCAAGGTCTCATCGATGCTGGAATTTCGAGAGTCGTTTATGCCTGTGTTGACCGCAATCCAGATCATTCGGGCCGGGCCGATGCATTTCTAACAGCAGCTGGAATCGAAGTGGTATCTGGAATTTGCCGCGATGATGCGGAACGCTTGCTGCGTCCATTTTTCAAAGTGCGCGAAACAGGAATGCCGTGGGTCATTTGGAAAACAGCGATGAGTCTTGATGGTCGCATCACTCGCCCTGCGGGTGAAAGTCAATGGCTCACCAGCGAACTCGCCCGAGCCGACGTTCAAAAACTCCGATCAACGGTCGATGCCATCATCACGAGTGGAGAAACTGTGCGCTACGATAAACCCGCTTTGACGATTCGGGTTCCCGAGCTGTTAGAAGGACGCGAACAGCCATGGCGAGTTGTTGTCACGGATTATCCAGAATCGCTTCCTCACGATGCTCCTTTATTTACTGACGAATCGAAGGGTCGTACTTTGATCCGTCCTAGAGAAAATCTCCCGCAAACATTGAAAATCTGTCTAGAGATCAAGGTGTGCTCTCTGTAATGATCGAAGCTGGCGGCGTTTTTTCTGCTGCGATGTTTGAAGCAGGATTGATTGATGAGGTCTTTATTTACTACGCGCCGATGCTCTGCGGTGGACCTTCACTCGCTTTAGCTGGAGCAGGATTTCCAGAGTCACTCAGCTTGAAAGATGTAGATTTTCTCCAACTTGGAAACGATATCAGAATGCACGGCTTTATTCACTAAGTGCTAAACTTAGTGAATTCATTGCGTGATCGATTTCATTTAATGACACAGACAACGGCAGCATTAGAACGACCGTATCAAGAATGGGTCGGGTGAGTAATCCATGCTGGCGGGCAGCATGGCAAATCGTTTCGCCAAAGCGTTCATGAGCTGGAAATTTCTCACCGTCTGAACGGCGCAATTCGATGCCAGCGATGAAACCGCATTGGCGGGTTTCGTAAACGACGGAGTGTTCTGATCTCAGTTCAGCGAGTTTTTCGGCAAGGTGTGAGATTTTCTCGGGAAGATTCGCGAGAGTGTTCTCTCTTTCGAAGATATCTAGACTCGCCAAAGCAGCAGCACAACCTAGCGGATTTGCCGTGTAACTATGTCCATAGTAGAAAGCGCGGTCCGCACTCCCCAAGAATGCATCGTAGATTTTCCCGGTCGTCATGGTCGCGGCAAGTGGCAAGTAGCCACCGGTGAGTCCTTTTGCCAAACAGAGAAAATCCGGAATCACGTTTTCTTGCTGGCAGGCAAACATCGTTCCTGTGCGGCCAAAGCCCGTCATGACTTCATCCAAAATGAGATGAACTCCATTTTCATCACACCATGTCCTCAGTTCTGCCAGCATTCCAGCAGGCCACGGACGCATTTCGTTCACTCCTTGGATCAGAGGTTCGATCACCACGCCAGCGATTTTGTTAGATTCTAGTAATTCCAGATCATCCAGCGCATTCACATGTGTAACGGGAAATCCTATTCCACGAAATCGCTCGAAAAATCTACCGACTCCGCCCAGTGAGGCTGCACCTAAAGTATCCCATGATAGCCGTTAGAAATGCAATGAAGCGATTGCGCTCAGGCTCGCCTAATTGTTGGCGATATTGCACTGCCATTTTTAAGGCACACTCGATCGCTGTGGATCCGTTGTCGGAGAAGAAAACACGCTCTAATGTTTTCACTGGGAAAAAATTGCAAAGTCTCCGCGCCAGCTCACCCGCAAGTGGATGCGTAAAACCGAGAAACGATGAGTGAGCGACTTTTCCTAATTGATCTTGAATCGCCGCATTAATCGTAGGATGGGCGTGGCCGTGGATATTCGTCCAGATCGAAGAATTTCCATCTAAGTAGCGCCGCCCCTCAGAATCCCACAACCATGGGCCTTTACCACGCACGAGAACCAGTGGTTCATGTCCTCGTGCACACCACTCAGTTTGTCGAGTGAATGGATGCCAACAGTGAGATTGATCACTTTCGATCCATTTCCGCGTGTCATCATTCATTTTTATGAAAGTTTCCTGAGATCAAATTTTCTCAAAACATAGCTACATACGGCAGCAGTTAGCCCTAAAATAAACAATGGATAAATCCCTGATTGCAGAGTCTTCCCCACACCCCACGGATGAAATGGATGATCTAAAACTGGTTGATGCAGCAGAACGAATCCTTTAAATGCAATGACCCATCCCGCGTGCAGCCCGATCGAAAACCACAGTGCTCCCGTCCGTAATCTGGCAATTGCCAGGATCATACCAATGACAAACAGTGTCGCGAACTCGGTGATGAAAAATTGTGGATCCGTGAAATGAAACAAAACTTTTCCCAATAATTCAAAACCTGCCAATGCGGAGGTCGGATCTGATAAGGTGCAGCCTTCTGGCGGTTTCAAGAAATGGACGAACGCGAAAAATAACGACGTGCCGATGCACGCGGTGAGAGGCTTCGAAAATTTAAGCCACAATCCTAACAACATTCCTCGGATCAGCCATTCTTCTATCAGAGGCACGGCCACTGCCGCCAATAAGACTCGACTTAGAAATTTCTCAATGGAAGCAGGAGTGGATTTGGGAGTAAAGGCACCAAGCGACTCCAAAATCATTCCTCCTATCCACAGGAATCCACCTGCAATAGCACATCCCAAAACCACCTGAAGGAGCGCCATTTTCCAAGGCATGAATGAAAGCCCAACCATCGTTCCATTTTCGCCTCGGCAGATCACCCGGATTCTCCAGCCTAACAAAGGCAACAAAACGAATGCGGAGACGATCAATGCTCGGCTGAAAAATCGACTGAAGTCAGCTCGTTCACATGCCGAGCCTAACCATTCTAGAATTCCGGGTAAATTTTGCGTTTTCGTCAAACCTACCAGCCACATCCCCGCCTGATAAAACCAAGGTGCGATTGTGGCGGCCATCAGCATCGACAGAACCACCCACAATACCGCCGCTCCCGCCTCTGACTGAAAAAAACGTTTCAATAGCGGCTTTCTAGAAGATCATTATCCTGTTTGTCCAGTCATGCCTCAAAGCAACGCGGTTTTTCTGGCGGGCACGATGCACATCGCGGGAAATCGCAGATTGCGATTCGATAAGGTATTGCCTTGGCACATTTACAGAGTCATACCATATGACTCATTCCACAAACGTATGATCCGCCGCACGACTCCGCTCTTTGCATCTATCGCCTTACTCGCACCTAGTACGGGTTCTGCTCTGGCTGAAGAATTTTCATTCGACATTCTATGCGCGAAGGCCCGCAAAATGGCTGCCGAGCCTTACTCTGTGCCCAAACAAGACCTCGCTGATTTTTGGAAAAATCTAAGCTACGATCAACATCGTGATATCCGTTTCAATATGGAGTCAGGGCAGTGGTATGCGGAAAAAGCTCCATTCTCTGTGGACTTTTTCCATCCCGGCTGGACGGCGAAAAAGACTGTCAAAATCCATGAAGTCATCGGTGGACAGGCGCAATTTTTGACGTTTGATCAATCCCTATTCAATTACGGAAAGCAAGTCGTCCCTGCTGGCACGCCGCCACCGCCAGGCTATGCAGGATGGCGCGCGCGAACTCATCTGAACTCTC
>JAAURL010000193.1 GCA_012032235.1 Akkermansiaceae bacterium
CGTCCTCCTGTTACTGCTGAACGCTCGCCTTGATCGGCCTTACCTGTGGCGATTTGCCTCATTCGAGCTTGGTCACGCCCATTCCAAAAACTTTTCACGGCTTTCTTCGTCTTTGCTTCGTAGTTGGCGAGGTAGAGTCCCATAATTGGTTTATTCGTTTAGGAAATTGAGTTCTTTATCAGTGAGGAAATAAGTCATCACAATGACTTGTTGAATATCGCTCGGGGTGACAGCGCTATTTTGCTGAGATAGAATTTGTTGAGCATGGAGAGGAACATCCGCCCATTTCGGTAGTCGGATTCTACGCAGATACTGAGCTTGAAACCTAAGACAGCCACCGCGCATTTTTGTCGAGTAAGCCCGCACAAACAAGCGGGCTATGCCTGACATCAAAACCCGTTGCAAAGCGAGCAGTGGCCAATCACGGCTGGTGATGTAGTAGAGATTGTGGTGAGGATACAGGCCACTCTCATCCAGCACGATGTTCGCTTCGCCTTTGATGTCGGGAATGAGTAGCTTCGGCTGTCGGGCTAACGAAGGCGTGATCCGATCTATCGTGCGATACCACGAACCGTTTGATTTCTGGGCGCAGTGACGATTGAGCAAAGCTTCTTGGTGCTTGAGTAAATAAGCGGCGAAGCGTGGATAGCGGGCAAAGTCGGCCAATGCTCCGCTTTCCTCGAAGGGATTGACCACCCCTAGCCCCCGCCATTTTACCGAGCCGGAAAGAATATCTCGCGTAGTCACCAGCGGCAACTTTCGCTCCTCCTCAACATCCAGCTCTGAGAACTGAGCGATATAAATTTTGTCCGCGCCAGTCGCCACACCGATTCCCACACGGCATCCTGATTCCTCCAGGATCGGAAACGCTGCCTCCAATCTTCGTACTAGTTCCAATGAAGGCTGCGCGTCTGACTCTAGCAGCCACGGATCATCTTCTTGTGGTTCTGCTGCCGCCTCAGCCACCTTGCCATTAAAACCAGATGGTTTGCCTTTCATCGTCTTGCAGAGAGCGGATAATGCGTTCGCAGAAATCTCTGGTTGATGTGCAATTCGAACTTTCTCTCCAGATTTCCCCCGCTCTATCACCGTGATAGACGGATATGCCACCACATCCGATTGAAAAGCCGCTGTGCCGACCATATCCACATAGTAGCGCATTGTGAAGCCACCTGATATCATCCTGCGAAGTGGTCCGCCGTAGCGATTTTTCATCCAGCGGTCCGAGCAAATAAAACTCATTTGCCCGCCATTTTTCAAAAGTTGCAATGACCGCTCCATAAATGGAACATAGAGATCCGCGCGATCATAAAGCGTGGCGTAGCGCTGGCGATACTCCGCTAACATCTCCGCTGGAATCAACTCCTGCCGGACATACGGCGGATTCCCAATCACGAAGTCGAAATCCGAGTCGAATGGCTCCAACAAAAAATCCGCATTGCTCAGCCAGTGCTGCGTGAGTGAATCCACATTCGCCCGAGTATATCCTCCCGCTAACAACCGCCGCTGAATTCTCTCCGACGTCGATTCAAATGACGCCCGATGCAGTTCCACCCCACGGAAACATGGGCGAAGCTCTTCAGCGTTCACCTTGTCTCTTGCCGCACTATCCAGCAGACGCTCAATCGCTATTAGAAGGAAATCGCCCCCACCAAAGGATGGCTCCAACAACCTTAGTTTCCACAACGGGCGATCCACCGTGTAACCAATCAAATCCAACATGAAGTCCACCACCTCGGTCTTGGTGAAAATCGCCCCGCGCTCCGTCTCCGAGGCTGACTTCATGCGCTCAACTGATGCCGCCACAAACTCCGTCGCGGGAAAGAGTTCCTGAGAGAAGTTTCGCTGGTGCGGTTTGTGGGCTTTGGTGAGCATTTTAGTGAATACTAGCTAGGATGCTATGAGTTGTGATCAACCATTCAAGCTGAGTTTTTGCAGTGGCAATGACTGCACGGTAGCTAGCAAAATTAGTTTTCTTTCCTGTGTATTCGTCAACGAGCTTGGGATCAACTTCTCCACCGATTATCATGATTTCAAGTGGCATTCCTAGTTTGCCAGTGAGAGTGTCCGCATATTTCTTGGCTTGAGATTCCGCATCTCGACCGACGGTGAGGGTGGGTTTCTTAAATTCAATGAGGAGGTGTTGTTTTAGAACATTGCCAGCGAGAAAGAGGTCGGGGCGATCATTGGCATCGGAGCCAATATAGTCTTCGATGATAGTGCGAAGCTGGCGGTTGCTGGCCATGAGGCTGTATTCGGCACCGAAGATCCAAAGGTTGTTTTGCAAGGCTGTGTGCATCTGCTTTTTCCGTTGTGGCATCGGCGGTGGCGAGACGGTCGAGAGAGTCGAGGAACTCCAATCGGCGCTTGGCTTGTGTGCCCATGAAAGCGAGGTCGCAAAGTCCGAATTCTTCGAGGGCTATGGCGAAATGGAAGACATCAACTCGCTCGGCATCATTGATGTTTTGGCAGACAGTCCAGTATTCATCTTTCTCTAACGCATCCACGACTAGTGTAGCCAGTGGCTCAATACGCTCCATCGTTTTCTCTCCATCTTGAAATGCTCGGTGCATTAGCCGGGTCAGCCGCTCTTCGAGAATCTCTCGACGATGTTCGGGAACGTTTTCTAACCGACGTTTCAGCTCTTCGGAAAAGCGAGCTTTTGCTAGGTTGAACTCGCGGGCATGGGTGGCTTCCAAATTATCCTTGAGTTCATCAGGCATGGTCTGCATCAGCAACTCAAAGCCTTTGTCGCTCTCAATGACATCGCCTCCGGCGGCCGTTAGCTCAATGGAGTCTGCAGGGAGATTGATCTCTCCTACGATGCGTCGGCGGAGTCTATCTGAAATAGAATCGTCGTTTTCGAGACCGAAGAGATGAGGCTTACCAATACTCTTGCCCCCGACGCGAACATTGAGTCCTGACTTTTTGCCGGACAGCGGCTTTTCCGCAATGGTATAGGAAATGCTGGCGATTTTGCCATTTGGAAGGGTGATTTCTTTCTGAAATTTTTCACCTTGAATGTCGTGGTGAAAGACCCGCTCGCCATTCACAAAGATGACGAAAGTCGGTTCGCGCCCATAATCGAAGGCTAGAATCTCTCTGAGCTTGTCTGGCTGGATGTGGGATAGTTTTGGATTAGGTGTCGTAATGTGATGGTGGTACCCTTGGTATCAAACGGCTCGGAGTCGGTGACATCGAGAGGTAGAGGTACATTTTCCAAGTCGCCAAGAGCCTCCATTAGGATCGACTTGGAGATAAGGATGCGGGTGCATTTGCCTGCGGCATGGGTGACAAGTTCCATGTCACTGGCAAGGATGAGTCCTGCGAATTTGCAATCCTTCCGCCTTTAACCGTGCGGTTTAGATTGTGCGTCCGATCACCTTTCCGGCTGAAGCGAGGACTGGCGATATTGAGGTATTCGGATTCCAGTTCGGCTGTCTTCATACCACTGCCGTTGTCTTTTACGATGATCGGCGCATCGGTAAGGATGGTCGGTACAGTAATGTGAACCTCTGTTGCTTCCGCGTCCCAAGCGTTATCGACAAGTTCCTTGAGGGCCTTTTCGCTGGATGAATAACTCTCGCCGAGAACGTGCGCTAGCTTCGGATCGACGCGGAAGTGGGTTTGGCGGTTCATATTGTGAATGGACTTGTAAAACTTCCTTACGAAGGAATAGGGTAGTTGCTCTCGATTTCACAAGAGTTTTTGAGTTGCCCGTTATGACGGTGTGGACCAGGACGTTGAAGCCGACGCCGAGGGTGTCGGAGCCACAGATGACTCTCAGTAGCCCAGCGTGATGGATGCCGACGCCGTGGCGAAGGATTTTCGAGATTTCGCGACCGTAAGGAGGGCGGAAATCCGCGTCGTCGAGGGCGCGGGCGATGGCTTGTTTTTCCTCCTTGGTGCAAAAGTTGGCGGAGAGCAGGTCTCGGGCGGTGTCCGCGCAAGCGTTCTGGGTGAAGTGGACGAGGTAAACGGGCGAGCGGCCTTGTTCGTTGAGCTCGGCGACTTTTTCCTGAAGCTGAGTGGTGGAGTATTCGAATTCGAGCGGGACCGGGCGCTGGTCGGACTGGACGAGGGTGGTGGGCACGCCTGTGAGCGCGGTGAGTTGTTTGGAGAAAAACGAGGAGTCGCCGAGGGTGGCGGACATCAGGAGGAAACGGGCGCGCGGCAATGTCAGGAGCGGGATTTGCCAGGCGGCACCGCGCGAGTGGTCGGAGTAGTAGTGGAACTCGTCCATGATGACGTCGTCCACCGGGGCGTTCGCGCCGTCGCGGAGGGCGATGTTGGCGAGGATCTCGGCCGTGCAGCAGATGACCGGCGCGTCGTGGTTCACGGTGGCGTCGCCGGTGATCATGCCGACGTTTTCCGGGCCGAGTACTTGGCAGAGGGAGAGAAATTTCTCGTTGGCGAGCGCCTTGATCGGGACGGTGTAGTAAGAACGGCGGCCCTGGCAGAGTGACTTAAACTGCATTGCCAGTGCCACCAACGATTTCCCCGATCCAGTCGGCGTGTTGAGGATGACGTTGTTTCCGGCGAAAATTTCGAGGATGGCTTCTTCCTGGTGATCGTAGGGTTGGGTCTTAGTAGATGCTAGGTAGTCGAGGAAAACGTTGAGAATATCGTCCGGCGATGGGTTTTTGGGGAGGTTCTTGCGGCTGAGCGGGGCGGACATGGGCGGAGATTTTCTGGTTCAGCTACTTGCGAGCTGCAGCCGCTGCGATGTGTCCGGCATAGGTCGAAACATAGCTGCTTAATCCTGTCATGTCGTCATGATCAGTGAAGTGACCGTCTTTGATCGCAGAGCGTGGAGTGGCAAGCGAAGTAGCAGCTGTATAAAGCTGTTCATGCGTCATTTTTCGGCACAGCAGATGGTAACGTTCAAGATATGAGGCGCTTTTGAACTCAGCAAAGACGGGGAAATGTGGTGAGTTGTCCCGCACGGGAGAGCGGGACTGCTCGGCATCTTCCACGAGCATGAGCCAGCCAAGAAAGGGCCGTGGAATATCGCCAAACGCGCGTTCACGATAGGCTGTCCAAAAATCATGCGCCGTGCCAATGGCTTCCTCTGCGCGATTGTTACAGTTGTTGCCGAACGATGGACCGACTTGGGATTTGAATTCCATCGCCGCAACAAGAGTGGAGCCATTCATGACAATCATGTCCCATAGCTTGGTGGGGCGGAAAAATCCCGGCAAGGTGAGTGCTTTTCTCTGTAGATGAATCGTAGCGTCTTTCAGGCCGTTGCCTCGAGTGAGGTCCTCCATCAAGACGATGAAGCCATCCATATTCCGTCCTCCTGTTACTGCTGAACGCTCGCCTTGATCGGCCTTACCTGTGGCGATTTGCCTCATTCGAGCTTGGTCACGCCCATTCCAAAAACTTTTCACGGCTTTCTTCGTCTTTGCTTCGTAGTTGG
>JAAURL010000023.1 GCA_012032235.1 Akkermansiaceae bacterium
GATTCAGGCGATTCTTCTTTTTGTCGTCATTATTGTTGGCAGCAAAATGATTCATCCGGGAGAGTTCGATCAAGCGACTTTCCTCAGTCGTTTAGAAGAGCGGGAGAATCCATTGATTCTTGACGATTCCGCCAGTGGTGATTCCGCCGATTTCATACCGATCGAGGGCGATAATGAGGATCTCGATATGCCTCCAGAAGAACCTGAGGTAAAGTCTCCCCCGGAGAAACCCAAAAAAACCGTCCCGATGGTAGGGTTGTTAGCTTCCGTCGCTAACGTTTTTTGACCTGCAAGACAACATCCTGGATTCTGGAATACGTCCGATGACCAATGCCGACTTCTCACCCGCGATGGATGAGAATCGTCGCCAAAAAACCTTGCCAGGCATCGGAGTTTGGGAAGTTGTCGGGGTGAGTCTGGGACTGAAAATAGGCGCGTTCCTTTGTGTCGCAGTGATCGGCGTGGGAATCGGCCTCGTCATTTCCGCGCTTGTGCGATCCACGACTCAAGCGGTGATGTGGGTTCCGCTTGTATTAATTCCACAAATCCTTTTCGGTGGCTTCGTCATTTCCATGCCAGAAATGTCGGGGCGAGTGCGGCAAGTGGCGCAGTTTTTCCCGAGCTTTTCGGGGCAGCGCCTCATCGACGTTTCTCATCTCTACGGACGCCGCGCGCCTAAACTCACGAATCAAACGAAGACTCCTACTTTCCTCACCAGCGATGGTGAAAAGGAAACTGTCGAGTGGCAGCGAGATGGCAACACGATCTCCCAAGACTTCGAGTCACCCTCCGAAGTGAACATTTCCTGGCAAAATCTCGCCGTCCGCCATGAAGCCATAGGCCACCACGAACATGCAACAGATGATGGCTACGAAGGTTCCAGCCCTACAAAACGCGAAACCGTGGAAAGCCGTGAGGACGTGAAATACCAACAAGGCACGGTCTATCAGTATCTTTATCCTGCCGGAGTCGCAGCGAGCACACTCGGGATTTGGCTGGCCATTGGCTTCATGATTATGCAAGTCGGCCTTCGGCTGAAAAAATGAGTTTTACCTTCATGGGCGGCTAGACCGTTTGCCAAAAGTCCGTGCGTAAAAAACTGAATTTTAGACTTGTACTTTTTTGAACACCTATTTTGATGGTGCATTGGTCGGAAATGTCATTACCCCAACCCCGAAACCTGCTCCACCCAAGAGCTAAGGGCAGCGATTGCCTGTTGTCTCGGGCGAAAGGCGCAGAAAAGGCTCAATGCCATTCTCCTGATCCTTTGTGGCGGAACTCTCGAACTCAACCTAGCACACGCTGGAGTCTCCACTCGCTGCCTCCAGCTTTGGATCAGACGCTTCAACGAGTCCGGCATCGATGGAATCACCTATCGCCCCAAATCCGGAAGACCCAGAATGATGAATTCCGAGGAAATCAGCGAAAAAATCCTCCCTGTTGTCGATGATCCTGAGCAACTACCGCGTCACGTCAAAGCCTGAATCGCGAGGCAGGGACCGCTCTCCGAGCGGTCCTTCTGAAAACTCCGGACGGCTCGGAGATCCGTCCCTGCCTTTTTATCCGCGTCCCTGCCTTTCTCTCCCACCATTGTGGGCAGGGATCGCTCTCCGAGAAGAATTCTCACACAGACTTTTGGCAAACGGTATAGATGATCTGCATCAACTTTGCGTTGATCTCTGAATAACAAAGGAGATTGGCTTATAATCCGGAGTATCATCGGCTACTGCTCAAACTTTTTTGAGGGTGGGTTTTGCCGCTTTCACTTTCTCTTTGGAGCGATGGCGAGCGTCCGAGATGATTTTTGTTAAATCGTAGCCATGCTTTGCGGCTAGATTCTCGCGAATTTTCCTGACTTCTTGCACGATGACATCTGAAGAATTCATAAAATAATGAGGTGCTCTGGTGTGCAAATGACTGGCACGTGCAAACTGTGGTAGTTACAATACTCCAATAGGATTTTTTGTAAAACAGGATTTGCCAAGTGCGTGCAATTCCAAGTCAACAAATAATCCATGCGATGAATGATAGGCATCGATAAATGTGCAGCATCAAGCCTCGCCTTTTCAGGTAATTGTAATAATTTTACTAGTCTTTCTGCCAAGGGATTCACCGCTGAAGTTACTGGTAGTTCAGGGATATTCTTTATGAAATCGCATTCTCCGACACCGCTGCAATTTTGTCGCCACCTGCAGCTTCGTCGGACACAAAAATTGAACTATAAAGATAGAACTGATTCTTTTCAATTTGCCACCAATCACGGGTCATTTTTTGTCGTAACTTCATCATGGGATCCTTGCTCACTCTGGCAGCAAGATAACTGGGAATTGTGGTTTCGATATATACGGATTGCACAGAAACTATTATTTGGTTCGTTCATTCATCACTTCCCGGAAAATCGTTTCCAATTCTGCTACGATTCCCGGCCAGCTGAGTTTTTCTGCGGTCAGCCGCGCTCCTTTCGCGAGGCGAGCTCTGCGTTCGGGATCGAGAAGTTTCTCGGCAGCTTGGAGAAATGCGTCTTCGTCGCCTTTGGTGACTTTCAGGAGATTTTTTTCATTTTCTCCATGCCAAGCGGCGGCGGCGTAATCGTAGCTCAGCGTCGCCAATCCGCTGGCCATGCCTTCGATCAGCACATTTCCGAAGGTCTCCGTCTCGCTGGGAAATAGCATGATGTCGGCGGAGGCGTAGTAAGTCGCGAGTTCTTCTCCCGTTTTGTAACCGGGAAATTTCACGTTGGGATTCTCCCGCTTTAGCTTTGCCAATATGGGTCCATCTCCCACGACCACGCATTTAATCTCTGGGCAAAACTGCTGCATCCGGGTGAATGCACGGATGGCCAAGTTGATATTTTTCTCCCCGGAAACTCTGCCGACGACGATGGCGACGGGAGAATTTCCCACCGCGCCAAATTCGCGCCGCAGGGATTCGCTGCGGCGGGATGGGTCGAATAGGGAAATATCGACGCCTCGGCCCAAAATGCTGACCTTGGTAAATCCAGCGGCTGTTAATTTATCGCGGGCGTCAGGGGAGGGGACGAGTGTTTGGTTTAGGCGCTCGTGAAACCATTTCTGATAGCGCCAGACTTTTTCGCCAACCCAACCTGCTCCGTATTTCTGGAGATATTCGTAGAAATTCGTGTGAAATCCGCCGACGACGGGAATGCCCAGCCGGATCGCTGACTCCCGCCGCGGAAATCCCAGCGGCGTTTCGATGGCGACGTAGACGATGTCTGGGCGATCTTTTGCCAACGGCGGCGAATGCTCCCTGGCCACGGCGCGCGACTTTTACCTCCATATAGCCGGGGAGAGCCCATGAAAAGACGGAGGTTTCTCCTTCGCTTTGCGCTTTTCCGGAACGGATGATTTCCACGCGGTGACCTCGCTCCCGCAGGCCAGAGCAGAGGCGATTCAGGGAAAATGCGACGCCATTGATGTCAGGCGCAAATGTGTCCGTCACCACGACAATGTGGAGAGGTCTCTTTCCATTGGATGGGAGATTTTGACTCATAGATGGATTCACTGCCGCCGGAGCTTGACCCATCCGTGTTTCAGAATCGACAGGATTCGTAAATACCAGATGCGCTTTTCTCCGATCAATCCTCCACGGGCCAGCAGTCGGGCGATTTGAATCGCAGTGGTAAATTCCTGACTATTCGGATTGAAATAGCGCGGATAGCAAATCAGCGCTCCACATACCAGCTCCTCCACGCTCAAGCGCCGATGACGTCGGGAGCAAATCATCGAATCCCGCGTCAATCCCCAGCCCGCGTAAAATGGCATTCCGTAGGTGGTGACTGGCACATCGCGCAAGATCGCCTCGAAACCGACCGTGGAAGTCATTGTGTGAACTTCATCACATTGATCGAGCCAATCGAGAATATGGCCTCCAGTCACAGTGAGATCGGCGATTTTTTCGGAAATGGAAGGAACGACGTTCCCGTGCCGCGCTCCGGCCACGAGGTCGGGATGGGCTTTGAAAATGAGAAATGCGTCTGGCTCGGCAGCCCGGACTTTTTGGAGAAGCTCCCCATTGGAGCGCACCTCCGGGCTCCCGCATTTGATTGAGGCGTCGGCCTCCACTTGGCCGGGAACGAGGATGATTTTTCTTCCTCCCGCCTCGCTTCTGTTCCAGTTCACAGGATTTCCTCCGACGTTGTATTTCGTCAGGCGGTGCTCCCGGAGAAATTTTTGGAGTTCCCGCGCATCTGCGATTTCCCGGGAGGAAAAATTTCCGGACTCCAAGATAGATTCCAAACGGCTGGGCGTCCTGGGGTCGAAGTAAATTCCTTGGTCGTCCAGCACCCAGGAGAGCGGGCGATTGAACGTCGCTCCCAGTCCGGCGGAGCGACAAAATCCATCCTCCACGCGGATGATCGGTAGGGAGCCATTTTCGGGCGCGGGAGCAGCTCCCCATAATAATAGAGCCGCTCTCGGGAGATTTTCCGATTTAGCCACAGCATCTTGCGGGGAATTTCCGTGGATTAGGCCGGTCGCCTGGGAGCAGAAAAAATCTCCCGCTAGGCGGCGTTTCCAAGGATCCCAGCCCACGGTGATGCGTTTTCCCGCGTCTTGCTGGGCGATTTCCTTCTGAAGCGCGATGTGGTCCAAAATCCGACTCAGCCCACAGGGAGATCCGCTGTCTGGATCGAAATAGTGAGAGTATTGTAAAAAGGCCGCTTCAAAGAGCCGCTCTAGGGAGATTTTCCGCCCCCGTGCCTGGACTTCTCCTTGGCAGCGGTCCTCGGTCAGCCCCCAACCTGCGTAGAAATTCCAGCCGTAGGATTTCACCTTGAGGCCGTGAATCAGCCCCTCCATGCCCATCAGGGAGGTGCCGACGTAGACTTCCTTACAAAAATCAAAGCAACGCGCTGGCGAGAGATCCGGCGGTAGCAATTTCACCCGAGATTCGTTGAAAATCCACGGGGAGAAACACGAATGTTTCCCGCGATGGCGATGATCTGGATGTGCTCGTAGATAAATGATTTCTCCCGGGTGCTCGTCGAGAGCGTCCCGGACCATGCGATCGAAATCGCTCTCTCGCAGGCCGCCGTAGGCCAAGGAAGCATCGCCTTTCGTCTGATCGACGACCATGACCCCAGTTTTTTCGAGACAGGGAGCGGTGAGGAAATCTCCCGGATACCAGTTGTATTTAGACGCTCTCACCTCCTTGAAACGAGTGATCAATTTCCCCGTATCTTGATCCTCAGCAGTCTGCGGGCGCATCCAGCCTTCCAGTTTCCCGGAATTTAAACTCGCTAGTAGATCGCTCCTTCCTGCGCAGTCGTAATAAATCCCGCGAGAATCCGCAACTAAGCCGTAAACCTGTCCAGTGCCTGGTTTCATGGATCGTAGAAATGCGTCCTCCAATAGGAGTAATTTCGCATCGCGCTTGGATGAAATTTTCCGTGCGGCTATCCCGCTGGGCCGGTATCCCCAACCGACTGCGAGAGATTCCTGCGGCTGGGCCAGCTGATCGACGATCCGATCTAGCAACGGGTGATAACGAAGTTTCCGGAACGGCCACCGTATCTGAATCTTCTTGCGCGCCGCCATTTTTAAAAGGCTCTTTACCCCATCACAGCTTGTCAATCTTCGCTTGCCCGAACTGGCCGTGAGAACGTCGAAATCCGCCGTGCTTGACAGGCAGGTCAAAACCATCTTCAAGACTCCATCTTTCGGTAGCCCGCCATCGGCCCCGATCTCTTCAATTCCAGCGTGAATCCAGCTCCAAAATGTTTAAAGACCGCCCCACATTTTACGCTCTAGCCTTATTCCTTCCTCTATTTTTGTTGCCCTCCTGCGTCTACCTAGCAGAATCAGGACCCCTCAAAAAAGAAATCAAAAAACAGAACGACTCCTACGAACTCATCGAGGTAAAATCGCCCGCAGACCTACCACCTGCGGGCCGGAGCTACGGACAGGGAAAGATCCCTCCTAGGCTCAAAGGAGAAAGCTACTCCGATAAAGTCCGCAAACGAGATGTCCTCCGCTTCATCATCACCGACCTCTCAGAACAAAGTCCCTTCTTCACCAGAGGAGATGTATTTAACTACGGCCCGGTGGAAGTCCCGGAAGAAGGCCGCGTGAGTGTGCCCTATGTCGGGGAAATCCAAGTGATTGATCGCTCCCTAGCCGAAATTTCTTCCCAGCTCGACGAAAAGCTCAAGCCCATTTCCAGCACTGCACAAGGCTCCGTCATCCGATCCGGGCGCATCTCCCGCACCGCAAATGTCATTGGCGAAGTGAGAAAACCGGGTCCTGTGCCATTGGAGCGTGACGGGATCAATTCTCTCGACCTTTTATCCGCTTCCAGTGGCCCAAACGGGCTGGAGCATCTTTATAAATACACACTGCGGCGCGGTGGTCGTGACTATGTATTTGATTATCAAGCGTTCCGCACAAAGCCGTTTTTAGTGGAAGAAGAAGATCTACTCAGCGTCACCCAGGATACAGGAAATCGTTTCTACGTGATGGGTTCCATTCCTCGCCCGACGATTGTGCAATTTCCCGTACCATCGCCCACCTTGGCAGATGCCTTGGGAGCCGCCGCGGGGCTTGATGAAAGACGCTCTGATCCATCAGGCATTTTTGTTTTCCGCAAAGGAAATCCAGATAAAGTCTATGTGGTGAATTTGAAAGATCCGAGCTCTATCTTGCTGACGCAGCGGTTTAAAATCAGGGGCGAAGATACAGTCTATATCACGGAGGCTCCTCTTAGCCGCTGGGCGAGATTGCTCAGCCAAGTCAATCCGCTTTCCCAAGCAGCGTTTAACATTGATCGTATCGCTAAACCTTGATCCATCAAACGCATGAAAAGCCGAATCTATAGTTTGCTCATCATTTGTCTGATTTGCACAGGCTGTGTTCAGACCGTGCATTCTCAGCCGCTAGGCAAGCAAATCGCCCGGCCTCATGAAGAAAAAATACCCGTTGCCAAGGCGATAAAACCCGAATCTCCCAAATTAAAACGCCTCAAAAATGGCCACTACCGTGTGATCGAACCTTGGACGGTTCAGCTCAATGGCAAAGTTTGGCGGGTTGAGGCAGGCTACCAATGCAATGGCATTACCGCACCTAAAGCGATCAAACAAGCATTGGGCGATGGCGTTGATAAATCCACCACTTGGGCCGCTGTTTTTCATGATTGGCTCTTCACTCAGCCCGGAATGACTCGCAATCGGGCAGATCGTTTATTCTATGATCTGATGATTGCTTATCGAGTTCCTAAGGAAAAGGCAAAGTTAATGCATACTTCGGTGCAGGCATACACACTCTCGAAAATTTTTCGATAAGCCGAAGAGTATAGATATATGTTTAAGCCTATTCCAGTTCCAAAGCACTCACCATGGGTCAGTCAGGTATTGGTCATCAGAGCGCTGCTCCAGCGCGAAATCGCGACTCGTTTTGGCGAATACAGCCTGGGCTTTTTCTGGATGTTATTAGAGCCGCTGTTAGGCGTTCTTGTGATTGGCGTTCTATTGGGTTCACTTGGTGCAAAAACTGCTCCACCTGATATTCCTTATGCCTTTTTTGTATTAAATGGCATGCTTTTACTCGGCTTATTCACTGGAGCAATGACCACGGGTGTGAACGCTATTTCGGCAAACGTAGGTTTACTAGTATATCCAAACGTCCGGCCACTAGATACATTTATCGCTCGCTTCATCTATGAACTGATGGAAACGGTGTTTTCCTTCACGTTGTTTTGTTTAGTTAGCATGTGGCTGGAAGTAAATATCTCACTCGCGAACTTAGATCTGCTAATCTATTGTTTCGCAGCCACTTGGTTGATGGGATGCGGATTAGGGTTAATTTGTGGAGCTATAGCAGCTCATTTTAAAGAAACCGAAAAGATTGTGATGGTTTTGCAAAGACCACTCCTATTTGTTTCAGCGGTGCTGTTTCCTTTGACGGCAATTCCAGCTTACGCTCAACAATATTTATTATATAATCCCATTGTTCATACTATCGAACTAAGCCGAAAAGCGCTTTTCCCCTACTATCATGCGGATGGTTTAGATATTTTTTATCCGATCTCACTTGCTATCGTTAGTTTGGGAGTCGGCTGCATATTCTTTCAATTCAATCGCAATTTTCTTACGCAAAATCGCTAAATTTTTGATTCATGATCGAACTCCAAAACCTCACGAAATCATACCCAGTCAAAAGTGGCATGAGATACGTTCTTCGTGATGTTTCAGTAGTAATCCCTGCCCGCACCAACACCGCTGTCTTGGGGCCGAATGGCGCGGGTAAATCGACCTTGCTCCGCTTGATCGGCGGCGCTGAAGCCGCAGATAGCGGGACGATTATTACCGATGAAGCGATCTCATGGCCGCTCGGCCTTGCCTCCGGCTTCCAAGGCTCACTCACCGGTCGACAAAATGTCCTCTTCGTTTGCCGTGTCAATGGCCTCAGCCCCGATGAAAGTCGCTATGTGATTAAGCAAGTCATCGCATTTGCAGAGCTCGGCGAATACTTTGATATGCCCGTGACGACTTACTCATCAGGCATGAGAGCTCGGCTGGGTTTCGGCTTATCGATGGCTTTTGAGTTCGATGTCTATTTAATCGATGAGCTTACCTCAGTAGGTGATGTGATTTTTAGAGAAAAGGCAGATGCTGCATTTCAGCAAATTCGCAAAAGAGCTTCACTCATCTTTGTTTCTCATAATTTGAGAACAGTCAAAGAATCCTGCCAATCCGCATTGTTCATGCGCGATGGAATGGCTGAGTTCTATGCCAATATTGATGACGGACTGAATGCCTACGAGGACTACATCAATGAGATTCGCAGAAAGAAAATGGAATCTATGTCACCAGATTCAGCAGCATATCGCAGGGCGAAAAAGCTCGAAATGCGAGAGATGAAGCGCATCAGAAAAGCCAGAGCCGTCCAATCACCCGAAAACGATTTACCTACAGATCCATGAGTGCCTCTTACATTCACACAAAAAGAAAAACCCGATTAACTCGGCTGATTCTTAAAAGTATCTCGATGCTCTATCTAATATCGATAGTAGCAGTTATTTTTATCTATGGTCGTTCACTCAGAACCGCTACATTTCCACGGCATCATTTAAAGTATCTAACGCAAAGCGGCCTACAACTCGAGAATCTGGCATTTTCCAGTTAGGTCTTCCCAGCGACCCTGGCTCCATCGACTCACAAATCAGCCATCGGCTATATCAATTCATCGGACTTACTGCTAGAACTCGAAAAGGAATTCAAACTGGTGGATCACTACAGCGCGCCTAAGCAAGATTTCGTATTCCGTCTGGAACGAGATGCTAGCTTGGAAGAAAGGTTAAAGTATTACCGCAGAAGGATCTTGGCTCACTATGACATTGCATCTGGGCTTACAGTCATCCAAGTCGACACCTTCAAGCCAGAACTCTCAAAAGAAATCGCAGACACCCTTCTCAAAAAAGCAGAGCAATTTATCAATAAGACCAATCAATCTGTAGCAAACCAACAACTGGATTTCATCCGCAGTGAAGTTGAGCGCACTTCTCTGAAAGTCGAAGAACTCAATGCACAATTGATCAGTCTCCAAAATGAACATCAGCTCATTAAACCAGAAGACATGATCACCGCCAGCCTCAAGGCAATTCAAGAAATGCGGCTCGAAAGTTTAAAACTAGAATCACAAGTTTCGAGCCTCCAGCGCGACTCACCAAACTCGCCTCGCCTCGAAACTATCAAAAGCAAAATCACTTCCCTTAATGAATTGATTGACACAGAAGTGGCTAAATTCTCAGGCCCCGAAAAAGACCGCCTCAATCAAATCCTGCTTCAGTTTAATCAGCTCGAGCTTCGTCTAGGCACGGCCACCCGTCTGAGAACCAGCGCAGAACTACAACTAGAAAAAACCCAAGTCGATGCCATCGCCCAATCCCGTTTCTTTAGCATCATCCAGCACCCCTACCTCCCAGAAGACATCGGCATCCCCGCCGCCCTACCGCCACCGCCACGATCCTGTGCCTCGGATTGCTACTCTTCATCGTCATTCGTGTATTTAGCCAATCGATTTTAGAAAGAAGCTAATCATTAAATATAAAATAAATTTTATGACGTTGAAAACAATTAACGTCATCACAAATTAAAAATTTTGCGTAATCCTAATGAAAATACGATGCTTATAGAATTAGCTAGTATTAAAATGATAAAATGAATATAAATATACTATCTAAAATCGACTTCGTCAGCTTTGATATATTTGACACATTGGTACATAGACGATTAGCCGCACCTGTAGACATCTTTTACGCAACTAGAAACAAATTATGCAAAAATCGAGAAGCACTATTCTATGGTAAAGAAATCAGCGAATTTGGATCTATGCGAATTTTGGCAGAAAAAAAAGCTCGCGAACACAGAATCAAAAAATTTGGAGGAGAGGGCGAGGTGACGTTTGATGAGATTTATCAAACTTATCAGAACATGACTTCTTGCGATCTTGCTTTTTTAGAACTGCTTAAGAAGACAGAATTAGAATTAGAATTAAATTTTTTATACAAGAGCACTCAAGGTTACGCTCTCTACAAGCAAGCAAAAGAGTCAGGGAAAAAAATTATATATATATCCGACATGTACTTACCTCCGAGTTTCATTGAAGAAATGATGCAGCAGGTAGGATATAAAGATTGTAATAGTAAATCCTTATTTGTTTCTGGATCAGTTAGGAAAAGTAAACATTCAGGCGAATTGTATAAATATGTGTCAAACCACTTGAATATTGATTTCAAAAAATGGCTCCACATTGGAGACAATCTCAAGTCTGATGTGGAAAATGCTAAAAAATTTGGAATAATCACTCATCATGCTAATTGGGCAAAAATTAGCAACTTACCTCAAAATATTTCTGGGATGAATGATTATATTGTGGATTCTGTGATAAAAACAACTTCACAATCTCATTATGTCTATAATTCGAGAAATGACGAATTTCACGAACAAGGATATAATATTTTCGGCCCCTTAATGTTTGGTTTTTATTTGTGGTTTTTAAATGAAGTAAAACAATTCAAAGCTGATAAAATTTTATTTTTCGCTAGAGACGCGCAAATAATAATGAAGATTCATGAATTGGCTCTAAAAACGACAGGCTTTACTGTTCCATATGAATACGTTTTTGCATCCAGAAATTCGTTATATCATATAGGATTATCTGAAATAAGCCTGAATAAATTATTTCATTACACTTCAGGGAAAAGTCCAAAAACTGTCGCATCAATCATGCAAATGCTCGGAATTTGCGCGGACGATCATTTGCAGGTGCTTAATGCCCATAAACTGAAACCAGACACCATCTTAAGTAGTTCAAACAAAGCCAAAATGCGACAGGTCTTGTCTAAAATATACGACTACTTGTTAAAGTCAGGCAACTCTCAGAGAGATCTATATCAACAATATTTTACTCAAATGATTGCAGACGCATCTAACATCGCAATAGTAGATATTGGGTGGGTAGGAAATATCCAAAATTGCTTTCTACGAACTATTGGCGACTCTTGGTCAGAGAAACAATTTAAGGGGTTATATTTAGGTTTGTTAAATGGCTGTAAAGAGAACATTTCTTTTTATTCTCAGATGCAAGGTTATCTTATTGATAAAGGCATTCCCGAAAAGCATGAGACATTGCTAACTAATGGTGGTATCGAAATCTTAGAATTTGCTTTGACAGCCAATCACGGATCTACGTTAGGATATGAAAATAATGAAATCGGTAAGATAGTGCCAATTTTAGAAGAAAAAACAGCACAAGAAATTCTCTATGAAGAAAAAGCAATGATGCTTCAAGCAGGTATTTTAGATTTTGTAAATGACCATTTACACCTAATTCGTATTTTCCCGATAGAATCTTTGATTAGTAATATATGGTGTAAAAAATTTCTAAAACTAGTTGAAAATCCATCTCACAAACAAATCGAAACATTTGCGGATTTGTCGCATTCTGACAGTGCTGGCAAAAACAGTCTCAGATTACCGCTTGCTCCTAAATTACCATTTTGGAAGTGTCTTGTTTCCAAAAGCTTCTATTCTGAAAATGAAAAATTAGCATTCTGGAAAAGTGCCTATCGTAAACGTAATTCAAGAAAAATACTCTCCGGAGACTATTTAAATAAATATATATAATTCTGTAGCCTATGTCAGAAAGCTTAAATTCGACTGATTTGTCTGTTGGTATTGTAATGAGAACAAAAAATCGCTCAGTTTTGCTGAGGCGAGCTATTGAAAGCGTTTTGAATCAAAGATACCAAAATTGGATTCTCGTAATTGTCAATGATGGTGGAAACCCCGATGAAGTCGATATGTTATTTGAGCGTTATAAAGATTCTTTTAAAGATCGTTGTAAACTTATTCATAATAAATTTTCATTAGGAATGGAAGCTGCCAGTAATTTAGGGCTTAATGCTTTAAGTACAGATATGGGAGTGATTCATGATGATGATGACTCGTGGGCTCCTGAGTTTTTATCCAGAATGATTTCTATATACAATTTAGAAAAGATAAAAGTCCCAATACGTGGCATTGTTTGCTATTGCCATAAAATTTTTGAAACAACGACTGGCAATATAATAAACATAGTAAAACTAGAAAACTATAATCAGCATATTAGTCCTGGTATCTTGTCTATGGCAAGAATGATAAATTCAAATATTATGCCTCCTATTTGTTTTATGTTTGATCTATCAATATGTAAGAAAATTGGTATGTATGACGAATCTCTTCCTGTCCTAGGCGATTGGGATTTCCATATTAGATATATGATGGAAAGTGATATATGGATGATTCCTGAAAGTTTAGCTTTTTACCATCATCGAGTAAATGCTACTGGAGACATGGGAAATAGTGTTAATGCTGGACTTGCAAAACATATTACTTACAGAAAAATTCTTGAAAATAAATGGTTAAGGAATGATATTAAAAATGCAAAAATTGGAATAGGCTCTCTATTGGCGCTAACACGATGGGATAGTAATAATTAAATCAACAGAACGTTTAGAATATAAATTAATGAAATATCAAAAGAATTTACGATAAAATATTAACAAAACTGATAAATAAGGAAGCCCGAGAATTTTTATAACGCACGTATATTCACATGAGCATAGATTATGATTATAAAATTAACGGTCATGCAGAATCTTCAGGGAGTGAAATTTTGAACGCGATTTTCAAAAATAGCTTGCCTTCAAGCTTGTTAGATTTTGGGTGCGGTCCAGGAACATGGTTGAAAGCAGCAAAAGAGATGGGAGTATCAGATTTATTAGGCATAGATGGAACTGATGCTATCAAATTTGCAAATCCAAATCTTATTCAATTTTTTTATCATGCAGATATAACAAAACCTGTAAATTTGAAAAGAAAATTTGATGTGGCGTTGTGTTTAGAAGTCGCCGAGCATGTAGATGAGTACTTCGCATCTCATCTGATTGAGATCCTCACAGCACATGCAGATGTCATTTACTTTTCAGCAGCATGTCCTGACCAACCTGGTCAGCATCATGTGAATTGCCAATGGCCTTCATATTGGCAAAATTTATTTAATCAAAAAGGTTTTGATTGTTACGATGAATTGAGATGGCAGATATGGGATAACACACAAATCGAACCATGGTATAGACAGAATATTTTCATGGCTCGTAAAGCTGATAAAATAGCAGGTAAAGAAAAAAGAATCAAAGCCGCGATTCATCCCGAATTATACAAAATAATGAGTTGGGAGTCAAATGTAGCAATAATTAGTGAGTGCGACCGCTTGAGTCAGGATCACTACAAATTAAATCAGGATCACAGCAAATTAAATCAGGATCACAGCAAATTAAATCAGGATCACAGCAAATTAAATCAGGATCACAGCAAACTAAATCAGGATTACTGCAAGTTGAATCAAGATATAAAGTATACTAATAATCTATTATATTGTATAAGTACACAATTAGATAAATCTAATGCTAAGATTCAAGATCTAAAGAGCAAATTGATCAAATTAAAAGGAAAAAATGTCGATTTAAGTAATCGCATTGATAAAATCAAAAAATCTTGGTGGTGGCGCTTTTCTCGAATATTCTCTAAAAGTTGATCCATAAATGATGAGAGTTCTTTTGTGCACCAATGACTCCAGTTAAACGGAAACGATTCCTCGAGACGATCACCGAAAAGTTGCAGACTGCCTAAGAGATCTTGGCTGGTAGCTATACGGTGGAAGGACAATGCTAGCCGTCACAAAAAAATCGATTTGTAGCAGTTGTGAATGGTTTCATTGAAACATTTTAGGCTCACAGATTAGTTAATTCGCTCAAGCAACAAAAAATAATACTATTTCTACTCATGAAAAATTTACCTTATCTATGTGTTGGGGCAGGTTTCAGTGGTGCGGTAATAGCGAGAGAACTAGCCAAAAGTGGTCATAACGTGCATGTGATTGATGAACGTGAACATCTTGCTGGGAATTGTTACAGTAGGCGGGATGAAGAAACGCAGATCCAGGTTCATCAATATGGACCTCACATCTTTCATACCGATGATCCAGAGGTTTGGGAATACATCAACCGCTTCGGAGAAATGATGCCATATGTGAATCGCGTAAAAGTAACTTATAAAAATAAAGTTTATTCATTACCGATAAACCTACACACGATTAATCAATTTTTTGGCAAATGCATGTCACCAGAGCAAGCCAAAGAATTCATTTCGACCTTGGGAGACAGTTCAATCAAAGAACCAAAAACATTTGAAGAACAAGCGCTGGCTTTTTTAGGAAATGACCTTTATCAAGCTTTCTTTCGTGGTTATACTCTCAAGCAGTGGGGCGTAGAGCCCTCAGAACTTCCCGCGTCGATTTTAAAGCGTTTACCGATAAGATTTAACTATGATGATAATTATTTTAATCATCGCTTTCAAGGAATGCCTAGAAATGGATATACAAAAATTGTTGAAAATATACTAGATCATCGAAATATTAAAACATCTCTTAAAACCAGTTTTGAATCACTTAACACCAATAACTATCAACATATATTTTATTCTGGACCCCTAGACCGCTATTTTAATTATTCGCAAGGAAGATTAGGCTATAGAAGCTTAGTTTTTAAAGAGATTCGTGCTAGTGGAGACTATCAAGGAACTGCTGTGATGAATTATTCAGATACGAATATTTCATACACTCGCATCACTGAGCATAAGCACTTCGCGCCTTGGGAAAAACATAAAGATACTATTTGCTTTGAAGAACATTCTAAATTTGCGACCGAAAATGATATTCCATATTATCCAATACGTCTCGTTAAAGAAAAAGCAATGCTGGAAAAATATGAAAAATTAGCAAACCAAGAAAAAAAAGTTTCTTTTGTGGGCCGTCTTGGGACGTATCGATATTTAGATATGGACGTCACGATCAGAGAAGCATTAGACATAGCGAAAAAATTTAATTAATTTATAACCAAATGCCCCATAGGTACGTAAGTTTACACTACAATCTATCTTTGAGACATCAGTCGAAACTTGTGAGTGGAGCTGATCTGCCAGAAATTATTTGTGATATATTTATATTAAAATAAAATTTTAAAGTGTATGTTAATCCCATGAAAACTTATATACCTTTTTTTAGTCCGAATGCGTCTAATCGAAAAGATCTGTATTACACAATCGATAACAAACCGCCTGCATCATTACCAAGTGATGCCTTGGCAGAAGCAGATCGGGGCTCATTAATCAACTTTAATAGTTATTTTAACTCGCTTAACGAAAAGATATTTATACGTTATCTAAGAATAAAAAAGTTAGTTTGGAAGTAGAAATTGATGGTGAGTTTGATCTTCAAATTAAAAAACAAAATGTTAGGAGTAATTTTTTAACTATCTCAGAAAAAAAGGGTTTCGTCAGGTAAACATATCTTAGAAATTCCTCAAAACTTAAACAATTTATCTGGGTTGGGTATTTTTTCACTTTCAGCTTACTCGCGGAAAGATCATTCTAAAATAATCGCAGCCAATTGGCTGTTAGATGCTCCTACCAATAAAAAGGTTTCACTAACGTTGATCATCTGTACTTTCAAAAAAGAAGAATATGTCATTTCAAATGTAAATAAACTTATTGATCAAAATGTTTTATGTGAAAAGATTAAATTTGTTATTGTTGATAATTCAAACAAATTTGTTCTTTCTGATAAATTTGAAAATGAAAAATATATTACAGTATTAAGGCAAAATAATTTTGGCGGGGCAGGTGGTTTCAGTCGAGGCATGTTAGAATCAGCCTTTTTGAATGAAAATATCACAGATAATGATTATTTAATCTTAATGGATGATGATATTATATTTGACCCTAATATAATACTAAAAACTAAAATTCTATTAGAAATCAACTTATTCAAATATTGCATAGGTGGGCAAATGTTCGATTCGCATAATCCAAATGTATTAGAAGCATTAGGAACATATTTCTCAAAAGAAGAGCCGTTGAAATTTTCAAAAAATTCAAGAATCTTGATATGACTGATTTTCGAAATTTATCGAAATTCATTGGTAGTTTTCCTGTTGATTACAATGGATGGTGGTATTTCGCCGTTCCAGCAAAATGTGTTAAAAAGATTGGTTTGCCGCTTCCGACTTTTATCCATGGAGATGATGTTGAATATGGCGTAAGATGTGCAAAAGCTGGTTGGAATTGCATTACGCCACTGGGCATCGGGGTTTGGCACGAAGGATTTCAGAGCAGACATAGAACTTGGATTGTCTATTATGACATAAGAAATTTTCTTATCATGCAAACATTAATGTTTGAAAACAGAAATTGGAGTTCGAAACAAATTACTAAGTCCCTCAGAAATAGAATAAACTGCGAAATCAAAAAATTTGAGTATGGTAAGGTATTAATTATGATCAAGGGGCTCGAAGATTTCCTCAAGGGTTCTAATATTCTGACTGAAAAAAACCCACTTGAACTACATCTGGAAATAGTCGATTTATATAATAAAAATCCATTTTCATACAAAATATCACATAATGATTTAAATCAAAAAATTAAAAATCCAATTCCAGTAAATAAAAATAGTAAACCAAATCATAAAATGATAAAATATTTGAAGCGATTACTTCCCAATTTTATTTTAAGTAAATTTAAAAAGCATGACTATATTTCTTCGGACCTGTATCTCAATGAGAAATTTGTTCCTTTTAATGCAAAATCTTTAATTATTCATAATACATGGAACGAGGAGCTAATTTGTTACAATTATAATGAGGCTCTTGATAAAAAACTTCGAAAAGACGTTCTTGGTTTACTGAGAGATTTTAATAAAAACTACGAAAAGAAAAAAATCAGCTGGCAACTTTCGGTTGCTGATCTTCAGTCAGTTAGTTTTTGGACTAATTATTTAAACTTAAAAAACTTTCATAGAATCTGCTTTTCCTTCTTCAAGGGAGTCTTCAAAACTCTGAAAAACAGACCCATATCCACTTTGGGCTTGATGGATCATCGGTAGCTCAATATCGCTTTTCAGCTTTGATCTAACTGGCCTTTATAATTTACCATGCAAACTTTCAAACTGACTTGTCTCGCGATTTTTCTGCCTTTGCTTTTAGCCGCTTGTGACACGCAGAAGTCGGGGAATGTTTCTAGTGATGATCGGAAAGATCCAAATGAAAAAAGTGTTGAGGCGATTTCTATGCCGGTTGAGAAAAAAACCGAAGTCGCTACTGATGACGCGAAGCGGGCGATGGATCAGATGAATCAGCAGATCCGTGCTGCGGCGAATCAATCAAAGGAAGACCTTAGTCTGCTAAGCGAGGAGGAACGCGCGGCGGCGCAAAAGCGAATCGACGAGCAGGCAAAGGCGACCACAGAGGCGACCCGGCAAGCGATGGAGCAGGCAGCGAAGGCGGCTCAAGAAGCAGCAGCGGAGAAATAGAAATGGATTTAGCCGCAAGGAGGCACAAAATTCACAAAAAGAAAGAGCTTGGGAAATGGTAATCCTCAAAATGACTGGCTCCAAAGGTGGGGCTAGAAATTGATAGGATGATTTGACGGACTCTCTCAAACCTGCTGATATTGGCTCAGTTGTGGTGTTCTCTCATTGCCGTTAGGAAATTGTTTCTTTTTTCACTTCAGGACAAGCTCGCGTGGGGATGGAAAGTTTGGATATGAATGGCGTAAATACGCGAAATGAAATCTTCACAAGATTTTCACCAAAAAGTTCTGGTGTTGGCAGATTTTTTCTGATAGGGATTTGCCACGGTCGCTAACAAAATGATTGACCCTTTAGATTCTAAACCACTCCTAACGAAATTTTATGAAATCCTCATCAATTGCTTCTTCTTTTGTATTTGTTAGTTTTATTTTTTTAGATCGAGCTACTGCGGTAGAGTCATTAACTAGTGGGGGGGGACGTTGGGCAATCAGGCAGCTGGGCTGCTTGGTACTCTGCAAGAGGAGCATTTCGTGCAGGAGTAACTACAAACTGGCAGATGCATAAAAACAACGTTGCAGATTATTCCGCTGGCTTTGGCCTCGATACGGGGACTTCTGGGTGGGCTTCTTTTGCTACCGGTTCGAACTCAAGAGCTTTAGCTACAACTTCAGTAGCGATGGGGAATTGGAATGTCGCTGCCGCTGATTTTTCGGTAGCAATGGGTAGCGGTTCACAAGCTCACGGGGTTGTTGCCACGGCGATGGGCAATAACACTAGAGCCATGGGGTATGGCTCTACTACGATGGGTGGCGAGTCTGTTGCGAATGGAAATTATTCTCTTTCTGCGGGTAAAAACACGGTTGCTGGTGGCCATTATTCTTTAGCAGTCGGTAATTACACACACGCTGCTGGGCATTTCTCAACCGCTATAGGCAACGCTTCTATTGCTTATGGCGAGACATCTACTGCGATAGGTGGAGCATGTGTCACAAGCGGGGTTTATTCTATTGCTTTAGGTATCAGCTCAAGCACTTCGACGAACGCCTATGCAGGTGTCGCAATGGGTGAGGGCAGCTATTCCAACGGCGCTGCTGCGATGGCCTTTGGTAAGCAGTGTAACGCTTCTGGAGGTTTTTCGACTGCAACAGGTCTGATGTCTTGGGCGCTTGGTTACGCGACTGTCGCTATGGGAAATGAATCGCATGCTTTTGCCGACCACTCAACGGCGATTGGACTGTTTGCTGAGTCTAAATCTGTGGGTTCCACTGCGATTGGGCATTACAACAAAGCTATCGGTAATCCATCTGTTGCATGGCAGCCTACCGACTCTCTCTTCGAAATCGGCAACGGCAGTAGTCAAGTTCGCTCTAACGCCCTAACCGTTTACCGCAATGGCAATATGGAGGTGCAGGGCACGGTGACTTGTGCGCCGGGAGGGAACATCCCGATGTTCACGGGTACCAACCAACAGTAAAAAGGGTGGGGGAGTCCTGCCCTTTTTGTTGATGGTCAAAAGCCACCGAAAGTTCTCCTAGGGGTTAATTTTGCCGAGTTCGTTTCCCTAACAGTTTTATACTTTTCTCTTTCTCCTTTCTCATGAACCAGTTCACCAAAAGTTCGATCTCCGTTTTTAAATTTCTCGCTATTGGCGCAGCAAATTTTCTCACAAATCCCGCCGCCGAGTGCTTCGGCGCAATGGGTGCCGTATTTGCCCGGATCGAATGGCGAGCCAGGTTGGTGGGCTGGGCGTGGAGCAACAAATGCTGCGCCGATCAATGACTTTGCCGCGCTAAAACAAGGCCAGCTCAAGCACTTTACTCGCAAAACCGTGGATGAGCTGAATGCGAGGTATGCAGGCCAAGGCGGTGCGGGAGCTGATTTAACCGGATTGGTCAATGGTTGGATCCAAGCACATCCAGATCCAAAAGACCAGGATCTCGTCAAGGTGGGACAGCTGAAATGGGTGGCGAATAAGGTTCACGCGCGATTGGTTGCTCTGGGAGCTTCTCCGAGCGTCCCTAGCTGGATGACGGTGAGCTCCACGGATGACCGTTTGGCGAACATTGGCCAGCTGAAGACGGTTTTTAATTTCAACACCGTTCCATTGGTCAATTTGGACACAGATGGTGACGGCATCCCAAATGCATGGGAAATCGCAAATGGCCTGAATCCGAATGTGAAAGACGCCAACGTGATCGGATCAGATGGCAATACTCATTTAGGGCGCTATACGAAATCCCTACTGGCGAATGCTGGCAGTGGACTGGCCACGGTGCCTGCGCTGACGATTGATAGCGAGGCCCCGCACCAGTCGATCGGCGCGATCAAAGGCACGCTATCCGTCGCTGGCGATGGCTCAGCGAGCTACTCGATCCCGATTGATATCCCGAAAGGCACTGGCGGCATGGAGCCAAAGCTTAGCCTTGGCTACTCCAGCAGTGGTGGAAACGGCACCATGGGTGTGGGTTGGAGCCTTGGCGGCCTTCAGCGCATTACTCGTGGGGCATCGTCCGTCGCGAAAGATGGCTTTTACGATCCAGTGGATTTCGACGGCAACGACCGCTTTTTCCTCGATGGAGAGCGGCTGGTTTGTGTTGCCGGAACTTACGGTGGGCAGGGCTCGGAATACCGCACGGAGATGGATTCCTACGGTCGCATCACTTACGAAATTGGAAACTCCTGGAAAATAGAAACCAAGGCTGGTCTTATTGTGAGGCTTGGTCAGACAGCTGATTCAAAGGTCAGCGCAGGGGGCGGGACGCTGTCTTGGGGAGTGAACGAGGTTTCTGATACGCTGGGAAATTACTATAATGTCCAATACACTGGACAGAATGTGTCGCTGCTTGGGGCTATCCAGCAAAGAGTCAGCAGAATTAGCTACACCGGGAATTATATGCTCGGGAAATCGCCTTATTGCAGCATCGACTTTATTTACGGCCCGAATGAGCGTCCAGACAAGAGCCGGGCATTCACCTATAACGCTCGTTATAGCTCGACCTTGCTCCTTTCTAAAATCCTAGTGAAAACAGGTTCCCATGCGAACCATTCCTATACCTTTGAATATGAGAATTCTTTCCAAACCGGCAGGTCATTCCTCAAGAGACTGCGTCGATTTGCCAATGATGACGCATCAACTCCGATCCCGCCAACTGTTTTCAATTACGATGGTATCCAAGCATCCGAAGGCTCGATCTGGGGAGATCTCGTTGATGTTCGCTTACCCCAGCTGGCGAATGAAGGCGGCGAGGATCGGGGGATCTCATTTTTGGATCTGGATGCGGATGGCTTGACCGACTTCTCAACTTGGCGTGTGACGTCATTCGATGAGAATTTCCCAAGTCCTCCAGCAGCAGGCACGTATAATTTAATTCCCCGATCTGAAGGGAAAGCATTCATTAACCAAGGCACAGGCTATGGATCAAATCAGGGATTTGTCGAAAATAACGCCTTCCTCCCACCTAACAAACTTCCTCTAGGCGTAAGCTATAATGCCGAGCAAGCTAGAAAGTATAATGAGAAGCATCAGCTCACGGCGCAACCCATGGATATCGATGGTGACGGTCTGTTGGACCTGATGGGCTCGGTCGATATGAAGCAGACGATTGCTTTAGATGGTAGCCGAACCCCTTACATCGGAAATCGTTCTTTGCGGAATGGTTATGAGTTTTATTCTTACGTGGGCGGGGCCTGGAAGCTCAAAAATGGCTGGGATCTGCCGTTCGATATTGGTAATGATCCAAAAAATGAGAGCTATGGCGGTGAGCGCCGCATCCGTCATTTTCAATGGGCAGATCTCAATGCAGACGGCTACCAAGATCTAGTCATTAAAACTACCGATGATGGTAAAATATATAATAAAATCCGGGTCTGTCATCCGCGGCAATAATGAGTCCACCGTTTATATCAATAAGGGAAGGAATGGCCCTGGCTGGATCAGGAATGACGCGATGGATTTGCCTGGTGATTTATTAGATGCAGATGGCAAAGATCACGGCCGCCGCCTCGTCGATCTCGATGGGGACGGCATTCAGGAATTCGTCACAGCTCGCTACGAAAGCTATAATGGGCTGGTGACGAAAACCCATTTCTTCGACCAGCCGAGCACGAGTTGGTATTCTTTCCCAACAACTCATTCGCTAGATCTTCCCAGCGGACTTGTTTTATCCAATGGCAACCCACATTCCTCAATCCTTCAAGATTTCAACGGCGACGGCCTCACCGATTTCGAGGTGGCGGCAGGCTTCGCGCCAGACGTTGAGAAGGAGGGGAGCAAATCGTTCCATGGTTGTCGGGCCGTTGGATATGACGGCTTATTCCGTTGAATATGATAGAACGCGACCCCCAGCTGAATGAGACCCTGAAGGAAGGACCGCTCCGGGCCCTTCCAGTCCATCCAGACATCCTCCAAGATCTCATGGAATTCGAAGAAGAGCTGGTGTTCCCAGAGGAGTGCCGCTTTTTGAAGGGCGCCACGAAGCCCTCCGCTGTAACGCCGCCGATGCAGCTTTCTTAGAAATGCCCAATAGACGGCCGCCTTCTCGCAGATACGCGGGAGCTCCTTCTGGGCGTGTGGGGCGATCGCCACCGTGTCCATGTCGCCCCCATCAAAGAGGCCCGATTCGGTGACCAGCCTGCGACCCCAGGCTTTACCCGACCCCGCGCACCACCGAGTCTCGTGCCGATGGCGTCGG
>JAAURL010000194.1 GCA_012032235.1 Akkermansiaceae bacterium
ATATCTTCGTGCTCATCACGACACTTTTTGGATTTCTCCTCTATTCGCGTGGGATGGAAATGCAGTGGATGAAGCTGGTTCACACGTTGTTAGGAACCGCAGCAGCCGCATTTGGCTCCGCTGCATTTAATCAGCTAATGGAAGTGGATCTAGATGCGCGGATGAAGCGCACAGAGAATCGCCCATTGCCAGCACGGCGAATGGATCCACTTTTTGCATTTGGCGTCGGCTGGGTGCTAGCGGCAATCGGGATCATTCATCTGGCGGCGCAAGTGAATCATCTCACTGCTTATTTAGCGGCTGCGACGGTGGCGATTTATGTTTTTGTCTACACTCCGCTCAAGCGTTTCAGCTCGGTGAATACTCTGGTTGGCGCGATTCCTGGTGCGATTCCGCCGGTGATGGGGTGGGTCGGGGGCAGGGGGGGATTTCGGTTGGCAAGCGTGGTTTCTCTTCGGCATTTTGTTTTTCTGGCAGCTTCCCCATTTCATTGCAATCAACTGGCTGTGCCGAGAGGAATACGAATCAGTCGGTTATAAAATGTGGTCAAACGGCGACCTAACAGGACGCAAAAGTGGTTTGTTATCCGCCATGTTTGCACTAATGCTCGCGGTCTTTTCCCTGCTGCCTGCGCTGTTAGGTTTTGCCAATTTGCTATGGACGATCATCGGGCCGCTGTTGGCATTGATCATGATAGGGCTTGCGCTAAAATTTTCCCGAGACGGCGAAAGGACTTCGGCACGACGCTTGTTTTTCTTTACCCTGCTCTATTTGCCTGCCGCGCTTGTAGTTTTGTTAGTGGCGTGGAGAGCGTGAAGAATCTAACCATTCTAGAGCTAGGCACTTGCCCGCTGTTGTGTCTGGCTGGAAGGGTCGGTAATCCGTTTTTGGCGCTTCTCTCAAGCGTTCTTGCGGTCAAAAATTTTTGCATTTGGAATACTCCAAATTTTTCTAGCAACGGGGCGGTTGTTGTCTTTCGTATCGATGGCGAGAATGTAACCATCCAGAGAAACTTGATTTACGATTCTAGTCAGTATTTCGTTTCTAAAAGCCACTGATTCAAAGCGGAACCATGACGCCTTGATATCGAGCAGGATGACATAATGTTTCCACTGTGGGAGAAGTTCGTGAGATTTTTGAACAATCCATGCTCCATGAACAAGCGCTTCATCTGCAACGATTTCAGCAATTTTTTTCACTTCTGCGGCATCCAGTCCATGCGACTCAAAGTTATCTGCTGTTGAGACTCGATTGCGCCCGATCATTGCTTGCTGCACCATATCATCGAATTCATCAGCTCTCATTTTGAGGGCGCGAACGGCATCGACATTTCCATGCCGATCATAAAAGTCGGCCATGATTCCGAAGCAATTCATCGCAGACATCGGATCTGCCGTTACTCGCTCTAAGTGATCTATTCCTGAAGAATCATCTTGAGCTAACAAGTGGCAACCTAACATGTAATGGGCGCTGATATGATCGGGATTCCTTTCAAGTAATCGGTTTAATTGAGGAAGGACTGCTTCCATACCTTCCAGATTCTGCAACAACACGATCTTTTCCCACTCGTTGGATGAGTCGATCTGAGAATCGTTTCCAATACTATCCAGTCGTTGGCGGAATTCATGATTTTCTTTAAATGTCGATTTCCAATATTCTCTAGAAGCATCCGCCCAGGCTTTACTGAAAGCATCTCTTTCCCGAACTAAGAGTGCTCCAGGAATCAGCGCTTCAGAGGCCCGATGGGTGACTGGATCCGGCACTTCGTAGTTCGGCACAACACCGAGGGCTATCACGCGATCTTTCAAACCCGGGTGGGTATCAGAAGTGTCAGTAGCCACCGCGAATGCTTGTGTCATCCAGTGTGATGTTATTGATAGATTTGATGTGGTTTTGAAAAAATCGTGCATTTCTTGGAAAATTTGTAGCGGTGGTTCGGGCTCATTTTTCGATCTTTTGCCTATATTTTCCCAAAAGTTTTCACTGAGTCGCCGCGCCTCAAATTTTACTCTGCGGAGTGCTGCCGCTGCCATTTCAGGCGAGGTGACCTTCGCTGAAAATGCGTCTGCTTCATATTCGTTCAAACGAGATAAAAACAAAGGCTCGTGCGTTAAATCGTGGCCAGAACCAACCTAAAAAGCGTTGAAGTGGGCTGATTAGATAACCAGTTTGCTGCGCCAAATTTTCTGCCACACGCGCCCACGTGAGACGGATTCGATAAATCCAATTCCCTGCCCGACCATGTTGATTGGATAGATGTGCAAACTCGTGGGCAAGAACCGCTTTGAATTCATCCACGTTCAACGCATCCATTAGTGGTAATCCTAGGATTAAATAGTTTTGATGAAAACCGAAGATCCCAGCACGCGGTATCTGAACTACGGCTGCATTCATATCCTGCGTCAACAACACACGATCAAATTTCACTCCGCCGGCACTTGAGGATATCTCTTCGATCATGTTGAAAAGCTGCGGACTTAGTTCCGCAGTTAAGATTGACCCTTCAGGCCTGGAAAGTCGCACCCACACGCCTCGTAAAATCGCTAATCCTACCGCGCCTGCCGTGATTCCAAAAATAGCCCCAATTTTAATTGTCACAAAACTCGGGGCAATGATCACCAGATACAGACAAATTCCTACTATAGCGAAGCTAACGAGCAGGCTCATAGCAAGAACTGCGTAGCCAAAAAATGCCCACCATAAAGTCGTTCTAAGGAGAAGATCGCCCTTATTCGCATACTTTAATTCCAGTTGATCTACTAATTCATCAAATCCCAATCGATTCATCTTCCCACTGGCTAAAAGAGAACTCGAAATCCGTCAATCGAAAGGAGGAGAGGGCTCAGATCGACATTGATTTTAAGCGTTTCTATTCCTTTTTGGCTGGCTAGAAGAACGATATGAACAAGCTGATCGCATCCACCCAGCGCCTAGCCGCAGCACTTAGGGAGCTGCCGTTTTCGCCACCAGTCGCCTACACTTATCAGACGTTGGACTATACTTGGGCTGCACATGAGTTGTATTTAAAACGCTTCGGAAAAGGCAAAAAGTCCGTTGTATTTTTGGGGATGAATCCGGGTCCATTCGGGATGGCACAAACGGGCGTCCCCTTTGGCGAGGTCGCTGCTGTGCGTGATTGGATGAAAATCGAGGCACCCATTCAGCGCCCTGTTCGTGAGCATCCCAAACGCCCAATCGAAGGCTTTCAATGCACTCGTTCCGAAGTCAGTGGACGCCGTTTGTGGGGGCTTTTTGCGGAGCGCTTTGAAAACGCAGAAGCATTTTTCAAAGATCACTTCGTCCTCAACTATTGCCCGCTGATTTGGATGAGCGCGACCGGAGCAAATCTAACACCGGATAAGCTTTCCGTCACAGAGATGGCTCCCGTGGAAGAAGCCTGCCTTGATCATTTGAAAGAAGTCATTTCCCTGCTGAATCCGGAATGGCTCATCGGAGTCGGCGCTTTCGCGGAGGAGCGCTTACGTCGGGCCGCAGCGGCCAATGGGAGTAAAGCGAAAATCGGTAAAATTCTCCACCCATCGCCCGCATCACCCGCTGCCAACCGAGGCTGGGCAGAAGCGGCCAGCCGCCAGTTGAAGGAGCAGGGAGTTTGGAAAGACGTGTAATCGCTTGAGGCAATTCTATCTACCATTCCGATTTTTCCCTATTGATCTGCACTGCCTAACTGCTATGCGTCTGCACACATTTATGAGTTCTAATCTACTATTCACTCTCATTGCCGTTGGAATGTTATCAAGCTGTGTTAGCTACTACGAGATTCCGAAAAACTATTCTGGCCCGACCGCTACTTTGAAGGATTCCTCAATAGCCACTCATTTCGCCAAAGCCGCAGTTTTTAAAGTGGCAGAGATTGAAGGAAAAACCCCAAAAAGCAGTCCGATGGCGACTCCTTATGGTGGAGGAATGGGAGTAACTTTGAGAGAATCTTCGCGTCCAGTTCCAGCTGGCAAGCCGATCACTATCAGTCTTAGTGCAGGTGATTCATATGCAGCAGATGGTGCACAGCTTGCTGATAAATTAATGGGCCGCCAGAATGCTTACGCGAGCGGAAACCTAACATTCACGCCAAAGGCAGGCCAATCCTATAGGGTGAAAGGAACATTGGCAAAAGAGGTTTCTAGCGTGTGGTTAGAAGAAGATGGCTCAGGTGCGCTGGTTGGCAAAAAGATCGTGGGGGAAGAATAGGAACTCGCGCTTCTGTTTTTTCAGCAAGGCTTGATGGCTCTCGCAGAGCTGGTCTTTCCGGTGGGCTGAATACGTATAATTGGTCATAGCAGATCATTCGTTCTGTTTTAAAATGATCTTGAGTCATTTTGTATACGCATCATTCTTCAAAGGTAGATGAGCAAAGGCACATCTTCTAACTACATCCCCCAAACTTACTATCACCATGAAAACAAAAGTTCTGATTTTTTCTGCTGCTTGTTCCACACTCAGTTTTGCGGACTTGATTTTAAAGCAAAGCATTGAGGGCCCTACCAAGGGTGAGATGACGATGACGGTCAAAGGCGATCGCATGAAGATCGACATGGCAGGACAGGCAACAACGATCATCGATAACAAAACGAAGGATACTGTCACGCTGATGCATCCCCAGAAAATGCTCATGAAGATGAGTGGTGCAGAGATGAAGGGTATGATGGATCAGGCGAAAGCTGCAGCTGGTGCGGCAACCTTGAAATCCACTGGAGAGAAAGAGAAAGTCGGCGAATATGATTGTGAAATCTATGATTTCTCTAGCGCAGGCACGACGACCAAGATGTGGATCGCAAAAGATTATCCTGGCTTCGCTGAGATCAAGGCAGAGATGGAAAAGCTGATGGCTCAAGGCGATGATACCAAAGTGATCGACTTTCCTGGGATGGTGGTGAAAAACATGATCGACATCGGTGGTCAAAAAATGACGACCACGCTCATTTCTGCAAAATCTGAAAGTGTTGATGAATCCGCATTTGCGATTCCAGAAGGTTACAAAGAGATGCAAATGCCGGGCACTGGAAAGTGAAATTTTTCCGAACTTTTTTTACTAGAGTTCGTTCCAAATTAGTGGGGATTCCTTGAGTGAAGGAGCGCTTCCTAGCGTGCTCCATTACTTATCCTTGCGGAAGGATGCTGAAGTGTCACTCCGCATGGCGTCCATTGAATCCGAGATTCTAAGAATTCCCGGCAGGATGCCGGAAATGGCACGCTGGAAGCGTGCGCCCCCCCGAATGAGAATAGAACTCTACTGAGAATTC
>JAAURL010000195.1 GCA_012032235.1 Akkermansiaceae bacterium
AAAAGGCAACTGGTCACAAACCGTAGAAAGCACCCTCGCAGAACTCTCCAACAAACCCGAGCGAGTTAAATCCTATTTCAAAGCAGCCCCCATCAAATACGCCGCCTAAATAATGCGCGGGTTAATAATGGCTCGGGTGCGATTTGCGCCATCATTTCCAGATGAAAATCTGTGCAATCCGTGCAATCCGTGGTCAAAAATGATTGAAATATCCCTAGTGTAGAAGCCCTAGGGTTTTCCCTATCGTAGTTGATGCGCTGATAAGAAAATCCGCTTTTCAAAACGAAGCAATGCGTTGGCACGGATGATACTCCTTTGAAATCTTTGATGACCTCTAATTTCCTTTTTCGCGAGAGAGTTGGGAGGCAAGCTTCGGTTAGGCATTGGCTCTTCTGGCAGATTGGATTCTCGATTCTGTAAGCGAACATCGCTTTCGATCTGGTTATTCAGAAAGTTCACTGCCTGGACAGCAGTCCAAAATCGAGTCGTTTTGGGAGGCATGAATTACAAAACACTCTCAAAAAATAAAAAGTTTCTAAAAAAACTTGGATTTCTTCTCCAAGGCGATTCCAGCCTTATCGCAAAAACTAAAGTGCCAAAAAGAGTCCCTTCTCAAAAACACTTTCAGCGTTAGAATGCGACGATGCAAAATCCGATCACCGCCGAGAAAATCGCCGCTCTGGAACAGAGAATGGCAGGGCTCGGTATCGTGGATGCAGATTTGTTAGAAAAATTTGTTCGTGGCTCAGGATCGGGTGGGCAGAAAATCAATAAAACTTCCAACTGTGTTTTTCTGAAGCATTTGCCGACAGGCGTTTGCATCAAATGCCAAATGGATCGCTCCCGGGAGATGAACCGTTTTCTCGCACGCCGTGAGCTATGCGAACAGTTCGAGAAAATCCGTGACGGCAAAGCAGTCGCGAAAACCCAGGCAATCGAAAAAATGCGTCGCCAAAAGCGCCCGCGTTCACGGAATTCCAAACTCCGCTCCGTCGCAGATAAACGAATTCTATCGCAGAAAAAATCCATGCGCCGCTCTCCGCCAGGTGATTAGATTGATCTTTGGCGCGTCATTTGTTCTTCTAACCTTTTGATATAGTTAGCACGTAGCACGGAGTCTTTGACGCTATCAGAGGCTGTTCCTGACCGATATTCATTTGAAGGCGCGATAGGGCACCTCCGGAAATCCTCACTAAGGAAACGCTGATTAAAGGTGGTTTTTCAGGGTTCGGTATGAGGAGTCGCGAAATCGGCTGCTTCTGAGGTAAAATGGCTTCGCTGTTGGTTAGCTTTCGTGGAGAATTCGCCTTTTAGGTCGTCCTCAAGGGCGGTTTTTTGAGGGCGGCCCCTCTGTGGATGGCAATCACGACGCTTAGGCTGTGACCTTGCGGGCGGCGATGACCAGATTGGCCAGACCGAAGAGCGCGTGGAGTTGGTGGCTGTTCTTGGCTAGTCCACGGTAACGGGTTTTGCGATGGTGGAAGAGGTTTTTGACGATGTGGAAGGGGTGCTCGACGAAGGCTCTCACCGAGGCTTTGGCGTGCTCGGTGGCCTTGAGGGTTTCTTTTTCCATGCCTTCTTCCATCTGTTTAACTTTGCTGCGTTTGATGGCGATCTGCCAGTCGATCTTCCGATCTAACTGGGTGATTTCCTCGCGTTTTTCCACTCCGGTGTAGCCTGCATCGGCGTGGACCTGAGTTTCCTGACCATGCAGGAGTTCGCTGGTTTTGGCGATGTCTGAGACGTTGGCGGCGGTGACCACGAGGGTGTCGACGAGCTTGCTGTCGCGGTCGGCACCGATGTGGGCTTTCATGCCGAAATACCACTGGTTGCCTTTGCGGGTCTGGTGCATTTCGGGGTCGCGCTTCTTGTCTTTGTTCTTGGTGGAGGGCGGCGCGGCGATGAGCGTGGCATCAACCAAGGTGCCTTCGCGCATCGTCAGGCCGCGGGCTGATAGATCGGCGTTGATGGCGTTGAAGAGGCTCTGCCACGGGATGATGTCTTCCATGCGAGCGAGGAACTTCTCGCGGCGGGTGGTTTTCTTTTTATCCGCGAACTCGGCTTGGGAGAAACTCGGCTGGTGAGTCATGCTGGACATCCAGCAGCAGCCATGCCGGAAAATGGATGGATTGGGATTAAATCAGCGTTTCCTTAAAGGCCTATTTTTCAACAGACTGCTAAAAGGGTGGGGTTAATTGAGCGTGAAGTTTTACCCTTGGTTGGAAAATTCTATCGCCCGATCCAAGCCCTTTTTTGTGTCTTCCTAGGTCGCCTGACTCAGAGTAAGCTAGCCTAGAGCGATTTATAACCACCTAAGCTGCAATGCGCGGGGAAAATTCCTCGCCTTTGGACTTGCCACGGGAGATTTGCGAAATAGTCTCGCCGTCCGTTTTTCTTTTTAGCTTTGGCAGACGGTTGGCGCTCCGGTGTCTGTCAAAGTGAATTTTCCGGGGCAATTTTTGAAAAGGAAACGGGATCAACCAACAACAAACCAAGAAAATATTATGGCTTACGCATGTGCGGAACCCACCAATCAAGCCCTCAACGATCTGATCGATTCCAAATTCCGCGAGTTCCGCGAAGGGTCGATCGTCAAAGGCACCATCCTTGAAATCCGCCCTCAAGTCGTCCTCGTGGACATCGGCTACAAGTCTGAAGGCGCGATCCCATCCAATGAATTCGAGGATGAAGAAATCGAAATCGGCGATGAAATCGAAGTGCTTTTAGAGCGCCTTGAAAATGACGAGGGCATGGTCGTCCTCTCGAAAGAAAAAGCAGCCCACAAACAAAACTGGGAGAAAATCGTCAAAGTTTTCCAAGACGGCGGTCTCGTCCGCGGCAAGGTCAAATCTGTGGTCAAAGGCGGCCTCACCGTCAACGTGGGCGTGGAAGCATTCCTCCCTGGTTCACAAGTGGACATCATTCCACCCAAAGACCTCAACGAATATGTTGGCAATATTTACGAATTCAAAATCGTTAAAGTCAACGACGAGCGCAAAAACATCGTTCTCTCCCGCCGCGAAGTCATCGAGGCAGAACGCTCCGAGCAACGCCAGACGTTCCTCCAGTCCGTCAAAATCGGCGACAAAGTCACTGGCGCGATCAAGAACATCACCGACTTCGGCGCATTCGTCGACCTCGCAGGCATGGACGGCCTCCTCCACATCACCGACATGTCTTGGGGCCGCATCAATCATCCTTCCGAGCTCCTCCACATCGGCCAAGCCGTGGATGTCGTCATCCTCGACGTGGACAAGGACAAGGAGCGCGTTTCCCTGGGCCTCAAACAAATGTCCGAGAACCCGTGGGAAGACATCGAGCGCAAGTTCCCCGATCGGCCAAAACGTCAAAGGCCGCGTGACCAAACTGCTTCCTTACGGTGCCTTTATCGAAATCGAAAAAGGCGTCGAAGGACTCGTTCACGTTTCCGAACTCAGCTGGGTCAAGCGCATCACTCGCCCGAGCGATGTTCTCGAAATCGGTCAGGAAATTTCCGCTGTCGTCCTCGGCATCAGCATCGAAGAGCAAAAGATTTCTCTCGGCGTGCGTCAGTTGGAATCCAACCCATGGGACGAAATCGAACTCCGCTACCCAGTGGGAGCGACGATCAAGGGCCCTGTCCGCAATCTCACCGCTTACGGTGCGTTCGTGGAATTGGAAGAAGGAATTGACGGCATGATCCACGTCTCCGACATGTCCTGGACACGCAAGATCAACCACCCATCCGAAGTTCTCAAAAAGAACGACGAAGTGGAGGCGATCGTCCTCGCCATCGACAAGGTCAACCAGCGTGTCTCACTCGGCATCAAACAAACCGAGGACGACCCATGGAGCCAGATCGACAGCCAGTTCAAAGTCGGTGACCTCGTGAAAGGCACTGTCGCGAAAATTGCTTCCTTCGGCGCATTCATCAGCTTGGAAGGCGACATCGACGGCCTCATCCACATCTCGCAACTCAGCGAAGATCACGTGGAGAAAGTCAAAGACATCATCAAAGTCGGCGAAGAAATCGAAGCCCGTGTCATCAAAGTGGACAAAGTTGAGCGTCGCATCGGCCTTTCCATCAAAGCGGTCAACTACTCCGAAGATCAGCTCAAAAAGGAAAGCGCCAGCTTCGAAAGCCTCCGCCCATCTTCCGAGATGGTCGGCCTAGAACAAGCCTTCAACCTCGCCACGGCTGCCTCCGAAGACTGGAGCCCCAGCGGAGATTAACCAACGTAGCCGCGATCACTGATCGCCGCTTATTTCACAAAAGCCGGATGGGGTCGCCCGTCCGGCTTTTTTCGTGAATTCAAGCGCCTAGCGCAATCAACGGAAAGGCAAGGCATCCGCCCAACCCATTTGGCGAATCTAAAGGCTCAGGCTTTTCACGAGAGGCGCTAGTCCAGACTTGCTTAGCACGTCTGGCTCAGCCCACTCGCAGTTCCGTGCATCAGTCTAAAAATGGCGGAGTAGTAGGCTTGAATCAAAATGATTGCTCCGTATTCCCTGATATGGGCGGTTTGCAGGGAATTGAGGTCAAAAAGGGGCAATTTTGTCATTTATGGGATCGGTGGCAATAGAAGGCCGCTGTTTGGACTTTTCTGAGCGATTTCCCGGGTTCCCTGTTCTGGGAAGATTGGAAGGAGAAACTGAGCATTTTTCGAGTGGGAAAATGCATAAAGCTAAGGATCATTTAACTGTTAGGCTGTCAGATTTTTAAAATCAACCCTCGCAGTTGATAGGTTTTGCGCAGTGATCCTCGCGCTTTAAGACGCATTCCTTGCCAAGTTCGTGGGGGCGAAATAGGAGCTGCCGCGATGGCTACGATTCCGTCGCTTTTCCTCCGTGCTGGCCGTTTTGTGATTGTTAGTGCTTCTCTTTGCCTTTCCCTCTCCATCTCCGCGATCCCAGCTCGTGGCGAGTTTCGCTAGAATGTTAGTGTGACGATATTTTCACACGATGAGTTTGAGAAATTACTGAGACCTTTCTGCTAATTATAACTATTTAATAATCAGCAGAATAAGCCAGCTAACGATTCACGATGTCGAAAGAGACTCAGCGAATGGTTAGCTTCAATCATCTCGCGAGGCTTAAGATTTTTCTTGTCATCTAACCGATTTAGATTTTATGAGCCTTGCGTCAATGTCCGCGCTGATCAATCACTTTGGCAACGCCTCATCTGCCGAAAGCGTCCCCGTTTCTCATCCTCTTCTCATTATGAACTACACTCTTAGT
>JAAURL010000024.1 GCA_012032235.1 Akkermansiaceae bacterium
GTTAGCAATCATCATTATTTTTCCGATTCTGGTGACCATTTTCAGCGACAAGGCATCGGGAAATATCCGAACGCTATTCGGACACACGGCAGACGGATGTGTTTGCGGAAATCCAGGAAACGCAAAATGTGCGAGCGGATCAGGCAAAGGTTGGATCGGCCATTTCTGGCATCATCATGTTTCAGGTGGTCTTGCTATCATTAATGGGATCTAACAACTCAGCACGTGAAATCGCTGGCGAGCGTCCGATTTACGAAAAAGAAAAATTCGGCGGTTTGCGACCATCAGCCTACCTTGCCTCAAAGGTTGCATTCCTCGCCTGTTTGGTAATCGTCCAATCCATCTGGATGGCGATGTTTGTGAATTTATTAGGTCCATTTCGTGGAGATTTTCTCATCCATGCGGGATTTCTCCTACTGGTCAATGCAGCGATGACGGCGATTTGCCTGGCCGTCTCATCGCTGATGAGAACGGCGGAACAGGCATCGTTGCTATCCATTTATCTAGTCGGATTCCAGCTACCATTGTCCGGCTCCGTATTGGCCTTACCGGAATCGATCGAAGTTTTCACCCGACCATTTATTTCCGCCTACTGGGCCTGGTCCGGCTCCGTGGAGGCCTTGCAAACCCAAGTCCACGATGCAGTGAAATCTGTGATCGATACCAGCCTATCTCCGCATTCCGTCTGCTGCTACGTTCTCGGCATGCACATCATCATCGCGCTCGTTGCGGCTTGGGCAGGTGCCCGCCGTCCGCAATGGGATTGATGAAAATTCATTCTCGATTTCATCGCTCTCTCGATTAGTTTCCACCTTGAAATCCCTTTAAGATATGGCACGCCGCGCTAGCTCAACTTTACATCCAGGAATCATCATCGCCGCAATCGCAGCGGTCGTAGTAGGCGTCATTGCCGGAAAGTCTCTCATTTCAAAAAAGTCGCCCTCCTTTGGAGATGTCAGCAAACTGGAAATTTCTGAATTGTTAGAAAATGGTAACAGTCTGCGTGGCAACACCTATGTGATCGAAGGCCAGATCGATGAAAAACTTCAGTGGACCACGGATCGCGGCCAGTTTGTGAGTGTAAAACTCGACGCTCCCGGCGGTGCCGAGTTCGTTGGTGTCGAAATCCCGGCAGAGTTCAACAAGCTCAACATCGACACCAAACAGAAATACGCTTTCCGCGTCAAATTTAGAGAGGGCGGAGTCGCCGTCGCCACAGGAATCAATCGTCTCTAACAAAGATTTCATCCTCTCATGAAAGCTCAATTTTTGCTTCCACTTTTTTCTTGCGAGCTCCATCCAAGCTCAGGTCTACACTCCCCCGCCACAGCAGGCAAATCCATCAGGGACAACGACAGATGTCGCACCGGCTGCGCAAAAAAAACAGGCCGCCGCGAATCCATTCGGTCAAGAGATTCCGATGCTCGATCCCACCGCAGAGACAATCACCATTGGTGGTGTCACGATTCCATTAGGCGACAATCGGCTACTCAAAGCCCGCTTTGAAAAGTACCTAAGCCAATCGCCAGAAAACAATGAAGCTGCAGTAAAATATCACAAAATCATCGATGGTATCCTTGCGACAGTTTCCCCATTTAAAACTGGCGGCCCGGATTTAGCAGTCGCATTTAAACAACTACCTGCCGCATCCTCCTACCCTGGCGATGCGAATCTTTGCGGCACATTGGCCGAAGCCGTTTATATGTCGATGCTCGCGCAGCAGGACATCGCAGGGCTGAAAAATTTAAATCTATCGATCGAAGAAGAAAAAAAAGCCATCATTCTGCGTGGAGATTGGGAAGCACGCCAAGCGAAGGACAAAACTCTCGGCGAAGTAAAGGCAGCAAACGGCAAAGATGGCAAACCCACCCAACCCGCACCTGCCACCAATCCTGGCTCAGGAGTGAACTCACTGGATTATGCAAATGTGCTTCGCCGCATCGCAGAAATAGAAGCTCTCAAAAAGACGAATATCGCCCGCACTGAGGCCCAGACACTGCGAACCAAAGCGCAATATCAGGTAAATATGGTGCAGTGGTTCATGCAGCGCCGCTACGAACATGTTTTGATGGCAGCGCGTTTTTATAACCAAATCTGGAAAGACGGCGACACGACTCTGCGGATCGATAAGGATTCCGACGTCGCTAAATTATTTTCTGAATCCCTAGGAGTCACTCCTACCGTTTCATCACTCGATTCCTTGGCAAATGAAGCTATCCGGGAAACGACAAAATACATCGAAGCCTTTGACCTCATGCTCTCACGGAATGAGCTGCACTCGGCATCAGAACGCCTGATGGAGGCATTTGCACTGGGTGAATACCTCGCTCCTGTCGCAACATTGCCCTTAGAAAAAAAGCAACGTGTAGCCACCTATATTCATGATTTGCACGAACTTTACGATACGCTGCAAGCACGTGATTACACGAAAACGATCGAGCTAGCCGCAAAGCTCAAAGCTGCAGCCAAAGATTTCCCATCGTCAAAAGTTGACAGCGCCATCGCGGGCTACACCTTGGCTTCCGATTTAGCGATTGAAGAGGCAAAGGCCCATCTCTTGAGTAAAAATAGCGAGTTGGCCGCAGAAAAAATCCGCACCGCGGCAGAGATCTGGCCATCTAATCCGAAATTAGCTGAATTCAAAGCCATGGTCAGCGGAGCCAGTGTCATGGTCACGGCGCGCAATGATTTTGACCGCCTGCTAGCCGAAGGAAATTTCCGCGAAATCGTCCGCCGCCAATATGAAATCGCACCAACCATTCAAGGCGATGCGAAACGCGAAGAAGCTTTTAAACAAATCGTAACCAATCTAACAAAAATAGAAACTGCTCTTAGCAAAGCAGCAGAATTCAGTAAGATCGGCCAAAATTACGCCGCGTGGGAACAGCTCGCAGAACTGCGCGAATCATTTCCAGACGATCCAAAGCTAGGTCGCGAGTTGGAACTATTAGCACCAAAAGTCGCCGATTTCACCCGTGCACTCGACAAAGCCAAGCAATTTGAAAATCGCACACCAAAACAAATCGGTTCCGCCATTTCTTGGTATCTAAAAGCCCGCAGCATCTACCCGCAAAGCACTCTGGCAGAATCAGGCAGCAAACGACTCACAGAAGAAGTTCTGCCAGCGGATGGGAAGTGAGCCAACCCATCAAGGAGTTTTAAACTCATAGCGTCCATCCTTCACCGAAACATCTGGTGGAATCTGATTTTTCTCGAAGAAATCATATCCTTCTTTCAGATTCTCCCAGAATGTTTTGTTAGGATTTCCTCCGGCCAGTCGCATCTTGTCCTCCGCCATGCGAAAGGGAAATAAATGAACACGGAAAAAGGCCAGCCCACCACCATGCGCGGCATCGCAGAGCGTGTAGATCTCCTCGATCTTCGCATCGGTCATCGCCAGACAACCAATAGAAACGGAATTTCCATGCACCATGATGACGCTGCCAGTGCGGCCCAGCTGCGCCGATCATAGCTGTTAGGAAAACCGATGTTGAACGCGAGGTGATAAGTGCTGTTAGGATTCATCGCGCTGGGCGGCACGTAATAAAATCCTTCCGGCACTTGGCCATCACCTTCCGCCAATTTTGGCCCCAGATCACCTGATGCAGCGGCGATTGGATAGGTGCGAAAAAGTTGAAATTTCTGTGTCTCCCGATTCCTAACAAACAACTCCAATTGACGCTCTTCTTTAAATGCGCGGATGAAAACTGGATCGCCGAAATTTAGTCCCTCAGCGGCTAAATCCCTTTTCAAGGCAGGTCGGACCCTAGCAGCAGCCGCAGCGGCGCGGTTGTTAGTGGGAGAAGTCACTGAATTGATTTTTCGCCTTTCCTGACAAAATCCAAGCGATGCAACAGCGAGAAAAGCCATTACTAATCCCAGTCTCACTAAAAAATCTGCCTCAGAATTGATTTTCAAGGCACAGTAATTTAACTACAAGCACTCATTTCTCTCATGCCACTGCTAAGGCTTCACTGGATTTTGAGGATTCGTAGGAGCTTGAATATTTCTTCGCTTCATTCCTGGTGGTAATCCGGGATCGGACTGTCTCTGGTGAGGCGGTTGAGCAATGTTGCGCGGCACTGGGGTCTGGCTTGTGGCTTGAGTTGTCTCTCTGCTAATTTTCGATAAGGCTTCATATCTCACGAGAAAATCTTGCTCGCTGCTTGCGAGTTGAGCGGCTTTTTCTAAATCAAACTTAGCCGTTTGAAAGGCATCAAGACTCATCTGGCCTTTAAATTTTTCCAGTTCCGCGAGTGCTGAGATTTTAGCGGCTTGAAGCTTATCTCGGCGAGTGCTGCCGCTACTGAGTTTCGCCTGATCGATGGTTTTCCCTGGCTGGATTTCTCCTCGTTTAGCGGCAGCTTCCAGTGCGGCTTTGTCTTCGATAAAACTAACACTCCATTTGCCCAAAGCGTGTACTTTTAGCCGGTGCCTCCCGGCGACTGGAACTGCAACTTCACCAACAAGCGGCTGCCAGCCCGTGCGAAATACGTATTCTTGCTTATCGATGTCAAAGACATCAAACATCACTTCACCCGCTGCTTTCTCTTTGAGGAGAGGATCCTCTTTCCAATATCGATCTAGATTTTTTCTGGCATTCCAAGACAACTTGTAGGGCGTCCTCGCCAGATACTCACGTGTCGGTTGATCATTCCCAAACCCTTCATCAATAAAATGGACTGCGCTGACGGATTGTGCATGAGCTGTGAACGCCGGAGCCCAGAAGGACGCGATGAAGGCCCATGTGATAAATCGATATTTGGTGAACTTCGTGATCACTCCAAAATTCATGGCTAGGTATTAAAAAATTTGCAAGCGCCTAAAGCAGAAGAAGCAGGGCACCTACATTTGGCGGAGTCCGATGATGGACTCTAAGTAAGTGGGATCGAGGGCGGCATAGATTCGTTTACCTCGAATGGCTTCCTTTGGTTTTTTGGTCTCCGTTTTTGAGTAAATTTAGGGCGATGCGCCGTAAGCTTGAGAGATTTTGGGCAGCGTCTCCGCAGCGGGCGCGGGCTTCGTCTTCGCGAAACACCACGTCTAATACCCAGTGGCAGGAGTTGTTTTCCTGTGAGATCAGGAGAAATGTGTGTGACGAACTCTACAAGGCATTCTGAAAAGCTAACAGGATTAATGGCTGCAAAGACTCTCAAGAATGTGTTAGAGCGAAGAATTCCGTTCGGTAGAGAGATCCATTTTTTGAGCCAATCTTCCCGCGCTTTGGCAAATCTAACAAAATCTTCACACGTATTCATGCCGCAAAGCAACGCGCAGAGGGCAATAAAAAGAATAGAGCCAAAAGGATGGCGAGTGGCATTACCGATTCGCGGATCTTCGATGACGTCAAACATTTCCAGACCCTCATGGAGTCCGCGATGCAAGTCGATAGTGGTTTGTGCAGTATGTGTTTGGGAGCTTGGTGTAGTGGCCATCTGGCCCTCATCATTCAAACACTTGTTTCGTACAAGCCTTAATTATCAGGAATTTTCAAATGTAGGAGCCCTGTGCTATGGATAAACGTCTATTGACGAGTGCTCTCCTGATTGTGGACACTGGCGGTCATGGCATGGCGAATAGAAGAAGGCGTGGATCACGGTGAAATCGATAATACAATCGAAGGGCGCACGACCGGGCGCATCTGGTTAGCTGGCCGGGATGAACCACTCATTCTTTCACTCGATGGCGACTGCTGGCGCGACCTTGCCGGGACGCGATTGGAGTTTGAAAATCCATCGCCGAAAATCATTTCCGAGGCGAAAATTTTAGACATCGACCAATCCGGCATCATCGGTGACATGACAGCGTCACGAAAAAACCGAGTGCCCACAGTCAGTGAGGAGGAATTTCACAATCTCTATCAAAACAATCTATCCATCCCCTGCGAGTGGCATAACACTCTCTATCTCGAATGGTTTAGCGAAATCAACGGACGTGTCGTCATTGAAACAACCAACTACAAGCTCACTATTTTCCCTCATGAGTGGCAGATGGATGAAGATGCCGAAGACGCGCAGAAGTTGGCAAATCTCAATGGGATGCGCGACTTCATGGCGCAAATCATCCAACGCAAAGAAAGCGACTCTGAAAGTCCGGAGCCTCACGGCGAGCTTGATGAATACGCTTGGGAAGAACGCTTGAAAGAATCCGATCGGCTAACAGATGCCTACCAAGAAGTGTTGGAAAAGTACATGGAAGACGAGGATAGCGAGCAGAAAGAAGCTTTCGTGATGGGTTGGGATGGACTGTTAGAAGCCTTGGCGGAAAGGGACGAATCCGGCGAAGATTTTGATGAATTCGATGATTTCGGTGATCTAAATTCTACTTCTTTCGATGAGGATGATGAGGAAGAAGATGAAGATGACTTTTTAGATCCTGATGGTTCGCCATTTGAGGAAGTGGAGCATCCATTGCAAGTAAAAGCCCAAGAACTCGCCATGCGGGCGATGGACCTGATCGCAAAAGACTCCGGGCCAGAAACACCAGAGTATCAGCTTATTTCCAATCTACTACAAGTCAGCGGTAAGCTAGCTGGAGTGCTGCATGGCTCGAATAGCGGTTACGAGCCAGAAGCTGGATTCGTGTTAGCGGTGCTTAAGCGCTGTCTTGGCTGGCTACATGAAGCGATGGCTGCCTGCCAACACCTCATCAATATCGAACAAGACACGGACCAAATCGCTGCTCTGGAACATGTGCGTAGCACCGCATTTGAAATCCGTGACGAAATCATTGCGATGCGTCAGGGACTGAAGTGAATGCCTGCGAATTTAAGCGGTCACTTTTTGCGAGAGAACTTGTGCCGTGGATTTCTTAGGCAAGCAAAGAATGGCTTCTGAAATGAGAAGCAAAAGCACAGCGACGAGGAAGGCGCGCCAGACGTCCTTGGAAAGAGAAGGATCATTGGCTTGGCCAGCTTGATCGAACAGGGAGTAATTCGTGCCGTCTAGCGCTTGGTCTAACTGCTCGCGGCTTAAAATTTCTAGATTGTCTTCTTGCGCCGGGCGATTGATCGCTAGTAGGCGATCACCGAGACGGAAAATTCCAGATTCGTAGGCAACATTGGAAGGATCAGGCGTGCCGTAGTCGTCGATGCGGGAGCGACTTTCTCCCACAAGTGGTTGAGCGGCATCGGTTCCGACAGTTGCTAAGTAAGAGGCATCAAAACGATCTGTCCCAGCGGTGATGATGCGCTGGACGGTAGGTAAGAGAACATCTGCGTCGCCGAGATTTGACCAAGTGTAATCTGGTAGCGAGCTGATGAACCACGCGGTGCCACGCTCGACAATACGTCTTGTTAGAAATGGCTCACCGTCCTCCCATTTTGCGAGTGCTGTGGCTTCTCCAACAGGTAGCTGACGGCGGATTGCTTTGAGGCGATCGGCAGGGATCGGCGTGCCGTCGATGCTGTCGCGCAGCGGGCCATCGCTGTGATTCCAGTCCTTGAGAGCGAAAAATTTCCCAGCATCCGCTTCAGCAGGCAGTGACCACTTCAGGTCGAGAAATGAATTTTCAGAAGCAGTATTAGGCGGGAAAAAAATCACGTGACCGCCAGCGATTAGAAATCGATTTAAATGATCGGCAGCTTGTCCTGTGGGCAGCGGTGCAGCCCAGAGAATGACGGCTAGGTCAATGTTGTTCGCGGAGAAAGCAACGGGATCAATGCGCTCGGTAGATTGATTTTCAAAACCGGGAGGTGCTGCGGCCAGGGCGAGATAATCCGCAGCCTCGCTGATGGGCGCGACGATGAGCGATTTGGCCGGACGAGCTGGGCCATAGGCGAAGAAAGTCGAATTATCTCGGGAATTCCCGTCTGCCGGAATCGAAAACCAACCCGAACCGGTGTCGCTGCCAGCGGGGAGGTGATGCGTTTCTGAAATCGCAACGACTGACCTGGAATCGTCAGAGTCTCCGTGGTTTTGGCGCGATTGAGTAGAGTCGTGAGCGGCAATGTAGCAGTGCCGCGTGAATCACCTGAGCGCAGAATTTCTAGATCGAACAACATTTCGTCACCTAAGCGGCGAGAGCCTAACAACCGGATGGCCGTGTTCGGTGCAGGTAGCCCCGTTAGTGAAAGGACACGGATCGCGGGCTTTTGCGGCAGCGCGGCCAATCCAGCACGCGCTGCGGACCAGCTTTCGTCTTCTGGCTGCCAGTTAGAAAGTTGCAAATCAGAAGCTAACCAAATTTCTGAGCGCCCGGTAACGCCTGCTAGGAATTCAGCAGCAAGCGTCAGTAGCTTTGCAAAATCGGCGGCGCTGTCGGTGGCTGCGGTAGCCGCGAGATCGTTGAGAACATCGGGTGATGCCACTTCCTGCGGTTTTCCACTGGCGCTATCAATCAAAACCAGCCGCGGCGAGCCGAGATTCGCCATGGAGTCTCGGATTTTTTTGATGACGATTTCCCGCCGTGATTCGAGTCCATCACCGGGCTTTGTTTCCATGGATGCTGAGCGATCTAACAATAGTACAACCGTATCAATCGATCCACCGCCCCAACCGATCAATCCGGAAATGATCGGGCGTGCAGCTGCAAAAATCAGCGCGGCAATCGCCAATGCCCGGCATGTTAGGATGGCGATATGGCGCAGCTTTTTCTTGCCGCGGGATTCGCGTGTCGCCTTGAGCAAAAACTGCATGGCGGCCCACTGGATCGTTTTGTGACGACGCTTGTTCAGCAAATGGATCGCGATGGGAATCGCCGCAGCCAAAAGGCCCCAGAGTAGGAGTGGATTGAGAAATGACATTCGGTTTAAGGCACTAAATGTTAAGGGAACCTCCGGAAATCTCGATGATCAAAATTTCCTTTATTCCCATGGCAAGCAGCTTGGCCGGGTGAACTATCGTAAGCAAGATCCAGGTGGAAATTTATTCGCAGCACTGGATCACCAAAAGGAAACGCGAATTCAAGCAGCGAGGGTGTTACCGGAAGGATGCAGGCACTCTCCGCATCCAGCATCAATCAACATCCATCCATGCGCTTTGGCGGATCGTTCAGGAAAATCCCTCCTATTCCGGGTTCATGGGCAAGGCTTCCAAACTGGCGCGGTAGGATTTCTCGTTAAATGGCATCCGACTTTTGAGAATGTTTTCCATCTCCTCGCCCAGGCAAATCGCGATTTGAGTTTTGGCTTCGGTTGTATTCAGCCCTAGTTGAATCAAGCGAGAGTATGCTTTCGCAACGTAAGGCGTCTGCGGCGAGAGGAGTTGCTGCTCTACGGCGGCAATGAGATCTGGAAGTAAGTCATCGTTCATCGTGATGGCCTGTTAGTGCGAATCTTTTAAGGAGGATTTGTCCACCCAGTGTTGATATTCAGTTGGAATGGGAGCCTCGAAATGAACGCGTTCATTTGAAATGGGATGGTCAAAAGTTAAACGCCAAGCATGGAGCATGAGGCGACCGATTTGCTCAGATAGTTGATTGGGCTTTCCGTAAATGACATCGCCAACAAGAGGCGTGCCTTTATGGTGAAGATGAACGCGGATTTGGTGGGTGCGCCCAGTGTGGAGATGGCAAAGCACCAGAGCTGTTAGGGTGGCGGCATCGGTAGCCAGAACTTCGTAATCCGTGATGGCCGTTTTCCCGCCGGGCGGATTGACCACCGCCATTTTTTGGCGATTGACCGGATGGCGCCCGATGTGAGTGAAAATGCTATCTTTCGCGGGTTTGGGACGCCTTGGCTGACGGCCAGGTAGAGCTTTTCCATCGTGCGCCCAGCGAATTGCCCCACTAACGACTGATGCGCGACATCGGATTTCGCCACAACGATGCAGCCAGAAGTGTCCTTATCCAATCGGTGGACGATCCCCGGGCGCTCGACACCGCCGATACCTGATAATTTTCCGTGGCAATGATGAAGCAGAGCATTGACCAAGGTGCCATCAGGATTTCCCGGTGCCGGTGAACGACCATGCCTGGTGCTTTATTCAGAACGACAAGGTCATCATCCTCGAATAAAATTTCTAAACGAATATCTTGAGGCTCCGCATCCAAAGGCACAGCCTCCGGCAAAATGACGGTGATTTTATCCCCCATCTTCACCGCATCTCGCGGCTTAGCCGGGTGCCCGTTGATCTGGATAAATTGCTCCCGAATCAGAGTCTGGATCCGAGAGCGCGAAACATTTTCAAGGCGGGAGGCGAGAAAAGCGTCGACACGCTCACCCGGATGATCTTCGACTAGGATTTCCACGAAGTGATTCTCTCTTGAGAAACAATAGGCGCAAGTTTCAAGTTCCCTCCAGTGAAAGGATGACTAACCTATTGGCCATGCCCGCTGATTCAGACACCACCATTTGCTGCCGAAGCTGCAGCAGTATGCTGGATGCTAGGAAAGTGCCGCCGTTCACCAACGTCCAGTGCACCACCTGTGGCGAATCGATGCGTGCGAAATGTGTCTTCGGGCCATACACACTGATCCGCCGTGAAGCAGTCGGCGGGATGAGTCACGTTTTTATCGCAAAGGATCACACACTCGATCGCGAAGTCGCAGTCAAAATTCTGAGTGAAAATTACTCAGCAGATAAACGGCGGGTGAAGGCATTTAAAGAAGAAGCAAAAGTCACCGCTTCATTTAGCCACCCGAATGTGGTTCGTGTCCTCACCACTGGCGAAGCTTATGGGCGACTCTACATCGCGATGGAATATGTATCAGGTGGGCATCTTGAAAAACACATCAAAGAACGTGGCCTAATTCCTGAAATTGAAATGCTGCCCATCGCCATCGATGTGGCCCAAGGCTTAAATGCGGCCAGCGCTACCGGGCGACTGCATCGGGATGTCAAACCCGGGAATATTTTATTAGATCATTTAGGAAATGCGAAGATCGTGGACTTTGGTCTAGCCCTGAGGACGCACGGTGGAAAAGCATATGCTTCGGAAATCTGGGCAACTCCTTACTATGTTTCTCCAGAGACGATCCAAGGCAGCCCGGAAGATATTCGATCTGATATCTATGCATTCGGCGCGACGCTTTATCATGCACTCACGGGAAAGGTAACTTGTGGTGATCGGACGATGCCTTCGTCCGCTTTAGTGGAAGCCAAAAGAAAAATCGTTCCACTTAGAGACATCATGCCAAATCTATCAGATGGCATTTGCAGAGTCGTCGAAAAAGCAATCGCCTTTGATCCGAAAGATCGCTTTTCTAGCTACGATGAGATTATTTTCCTGTTAGGTGAGATCTATTTGGGATTAAAACCTGAAACAAAAATTACGATCGAAACATCTGGCTCTGTTGCGAAAATCCGGACAAGAAAGCGAATCTATATTTTCGGCACTCTCACGTTCGCAGCCCTATTTCTCATCGGAGCTAGCGCATTGGCTTACTGGTGGATCAACCGGGAAGTAGAGCAAAAAGAGCCTAAGCTTTCGGCAGCACAATTAGTCATCCCATTCGTGCCAGTCGCGCATAATGAAAACAATTTAAGTGAAGCCTATCAGGAAGCAAGGAATCGATTACAACTCCGCAATCCTGGTAGTGCGAGTGTCGCATTCGCTCAAATCGGAAAAGATCCAGCAAGTCCCGAACCAACGCGATCTTGGGCAATGGTCGAAGCGACAATCAGCACCTTTCTCTCAGGAGATTCTGCGTCTGCCAAGGAGCAGGCAAGACTCTCAGCCGCTCATATTACTGCACAGCCAGAAAGCTTTGGGATGCCAAGTAAGGCCCTTACTCAAATGCTAGAAAACATGGCTAGACGCGAAGTTCTCCCAGCAGATTGGCTGGATGTTTCTAACAGCGATGCGTCGAACATGATGGCATGGATGCTTGCTGGGTTAAAAAATTGGGAACAAGAAGCACCCGTCGAAGGAATCGGATATTTCTCTGCGATCACCAATGCAAAGACTCCAGAAAATGCACAGTGGATCGATCTCTATCAAAAAATAGCTTCTGACTACCTAGAAGATTACAAACTTCTTACCAATCCTGCACTCGCTCGGTTACCAGCAGACCCATTAAGATGCCAGGCTGCACTCGAAGAACTGGATGCCGTTTCCGGCCAATTAAAAACCCAAGGACAAGCACAACGTGACCTACAAGCGCTGCAGACCAATTTAAAAACTCACTTATCCCAACTCACCAAAGGGAAGTGAATTGGGACCACGGAAATCGTAAAATAGTGTTAGATCAGCTCAAATCGATCCAGATTCATCACTTTGTTCCATGCCGCCACGAAGTCGTAGACGAACTTAGCTTGCGAATCTGAAGTTGCATAAACTTCCGCCAAGGCGCGGAGCTGGGAATTTGAGCCAAATACCAAATCGACACGAGTCCCGGTCCACTTGAGCACTCCCGTTTTACGGTCACGGCCTTCGAAGAGATCCTCATCTTTGGAGAGCGCCTTCCACTCGGTGCTCATGTCTAGCAGATTGAGGAAAAAATCGTTAGAGAGTGTGTCCGACTTTTCAGTGAAAACTCCGTGAGTATTACCGCCGAAATTCGTTTTCAAAACCCGCATCCCACCGATCAGCACGGTCATTTCCGGGGCGGTCAGAGTGAGGAGTTGTGCTTTGTCGATCAATAATTCCTCCGCAGAGACGGTGTATTTCGCTTTGAGGTAATTGCGAAAGCCATCGGCGCAGGGTTCCAGCACGGAGAACGACTCCACATCCGTTTGCTCTTGGGAAGCGTCCATGCGGCCTGGTGTAAATGGAACGGTTACCGAGAAACCTGCGTTTTCCGCAGCTTGCTCGACAGCAGCGCAGCCGCCCAAGACGATGAGATCTGCTAGCGAAATCGTCTTTTGAAAAGAGGACTGGATTCCTTCCAAGGCCTTGATGACTTTGGCGAGTTGGCCAGGCTCGTTAACTTCCCAATCACGCTGCGGAGCCAACCGAATGCGGGAGCCGTTAGCACCACCGCGTTTGTCAGATCCCCGGAAAGTAGAGGCAGACGCCCATGCCGTGGTGACGAGTTCTGAGATACTGAGCCCGGAAGCGAGGAGCTGGCTTTTTAGGGAGGAAATCTCCGAATCGCTGACCAGGGAGTGATTGACCGCCGGGATGGGATCTTGCCAGATGAGCTCCTCCTTAGGAACTTCCGAGCCTAAATAAAGGCAGCGCGGTCCCATGTCACGGTGCGTCAGCTTGAACCAAGCACGGGCAAATGCATCCGCGAACTGATCGGGATTTTCGTAGAAACGACGTGAAATTTTTTCGTAAATCGGATCGGCACGCAGCGCAAGATCAGAGGTCAGCATGGAAGGAGCGATCTTCCGGGAGGAATCGTAAGCATGAGGCACAGTTCCTTCTCCGCCGCCATCTTTAGGCCGCCATTGCTGGGCTCCCGCCGGGCTTTTATAGAGCTCCCATTCGTAGCCAAACAGGTTTTCAAAATAGTGATTGCTCCACTGGGTGGGGGTATTCGACCAAGTGACTTCCAGGCCGCTACTGATGGTATCTACTCCTTTTCCGGTGCCGTAACTGGACTTCCAGCCGAAGCCCTGCTCCGCGAGTCCGGCGGCTTCAGGATCAGGGCCGACGTGTTTCGCATCTCCCGCGCCGTGGGTTTTCCCGAAAGTATGACCGCCCGCGATCAGCGCCACGGTCTCTTCATCATTCATCGCCATACGGCCAAAAGTTTCCCGAATATCGCGTGCCGAAGCGAGGGGATCTGGATTGCCATTCGGGCCTTCTGGATTCACATAAATCAGGCCCATTTGCACGGCCGCCAGCGGATGCTCCAGCTCCCGATCTCCCGTGTAGCGCTGGTCGTCCAACCAAGTTTTTTCCTTGCCCCAATAAATATCTTCCTCTGGCTCCCACACGTCCACACGGCCACCGCCAAAGCCAAAAGTCTTAAACCCCATGGATTCCAGTGCGACATTACCCGTCAAAATCATGAGATCGGCCCACGAAATTTTCCGGCCGTATTTTTGTTTAATCGGCCAAAGGAGACGGCGGGCCTTATCCAGATTCACGTTATCTGGCCAGCTATTGAGTGGTGCAAAGCGCATGGTTCCAGTTCCCGCACCACCTCGACCATCTCCCGTGCGATAAGTTCCTGCACTGTGCCAAGCCATACGAATGAAAAATCCGCCGTAATGGCCAAAATCCGCTGGCCACCAATCCTGAGAATCCGTCATCAGAGCAGTCAGATCCTTTTTTACCGCCTCTAAATCTAGGCTCTTGAACTCTGCCGCGTAGTCAAAGTCACGATCCATCGGATCGGAAAGGGAGGAGTGCTGGTGAAGAATTTTAAGATTCAATTGGTTAGGCCACCAATCGCGGCTCGCGGTACCGCTACCTGCGGCGTGGTTAAATGGGCACTTGGCTGGAGTCGTCATAGAAATTTGAAGTGAGCTGGTTTGAAGATAAATGTTAGGATGGTTCATGCGGATAACCCCCACGAGCAGGGGTAGCATAACCGCCTCGGCGGTGTCGTCAAACAGGCATCCTGTCTGTTACTCACTCGTACCGTTCTGCATAAAAACTGGTTTATTTTCGCACTTCGACCACTGCGACTTTCCCGGAATCTGCTCCTCCAAGTTTTCGTGGATAAACTGCATTTCCCAGAGAATGAAAATTTTGGCTCCACCATGCATTTCTTTACGTTGAATGACGTGCGGATGAGCACCAACAATCAACGTCGCTCCATTTGCGATTAACCACTTTGCCCAGCGGCGCTGAACCGCATTGGTTTCCTTGGAATACTCATCACCTCCGTGGGTGATCACGATGATTTTCTCCCCATTCATCCGGGCATTTTGGAATTCTCCCGCTAGTAAAAATTGATGTATCGGCAATGATGCCACTCCTGCCAGATTTGGTGCGGCAGCTTCCTTTTGGAAATAGCTAATACCGAAAACAGCGAGCTTTATACCGCGTTTCTCCGTGCGCCATGGCTGACACGCCACCGCTTCATTTTCCCCGGCACCGAAGGTCCGAATCCCGATTTCCTCTAACGATTTGATTCCTTCTACTAATCCAGCGCGCCCAGCATCGAGAGCGTGATTGTTTGCCAGAGAAACGGCATCGACTCTGGATTCTTTTAACCAAGCCAATCTCCCGGAAGGAAAACGGAAATCATGAAGCGGCTTTTCTTCGGGCTCCAGCAAGGAGGGAATCCCTTCCAAATTCACGATGAATACGTCCGCATCTCCACGCCCGAAACCTTCCACGACAGTGCGCTCCCCCGATGCCAACACAGTGTCACCTGCAAACGCGATTTTACAAGATTCGCTCTCTCTAGGAACACGTAAAGAAAACATTGGGCGTGATTCCAAAATTTTCGATAGCTCGATGATTTCTGGTTTTCCACCAAGGTGATGCACTACCAAATCATTGCCATCTAATAGGTTGATAGGCTCCCGGTCTTCCCAAATCGCAGCAGCATGTTTGCCCATGTCAATCATCACACCACGCTCAATTTCTTCGGGGCTAATTTTCACTCGATCGTCCAGCGCGATGTTTTCGCTTTTTGTCGCTAGCTGAGATCGCAAGCGGCCTGGATCTCCCCATGTTAGAAATATGCCATTTCTCCTCCATGCATAGATGAGTAAATTCGAGCAATCACTGCCCCAGCCGGTTTCCACTCCTGTTAGTTCATCTTGGGCGATCCCGGCGATTCCGAAAACATAGGGCATTTCAAAACATTCAGAGAGCACTCCGCGAAAGCCGTCTGTCGTGCGGATGCGTAGCTCAATCGAGCGACTCGGTAGCCAGCCATTCGAAGTTTCGAATTCAGCATCGATGATGATGCGTCCACCGGATTTGAGCCGCCATTTCTCCGGGTCTAGCTGAAAGTCAGTGGTCTCATCTAAACTACGACGTTTCTCGTAGATCCAGCGAGCTGGTGATTTCGCGAAGCTTTTTCCCAATCCCGTTTCGGGCCGCAAATCGTAGGCGTCGCGCACTGCTTGGCGTACGAACCAGCGGACATTCCCTGTCGCATCTTCTGGTGCGATGAGGCGCAAAACAGGCTCTTTTCCTAATAGAAAACGCCAGACTCCATCGCAGTCGATTTCTCCTTTGCTGGGGCGGATGTAGGATTGAGGCAATTCGTTCTTCCAATCGATTATTTGATTTTCCCAGGATCTACCTCGATCTTTGATGGCCAGTCTTTCCTCCAACCCACAAAGTTTCCCCTTCAATGCGGGAGAGGATTTTTCCAAATCCCAACGTTGAATCGCATTTTCCCGATTCCGCATTTCGGCAGCCTTCAAGGAAGCATCAGGGCGATCATCCAAAGACGCGTCGATTTCCAAAAACGCTCCTCGAGTATGGGCGACGGCATCAATCGCCAGTTTAACGAGAGCATCTGCTTCCACGTTATCTGTTAGCCATGGACGGGAAACTGCAGAAGCCACGCCTGATAGGTTTGGCCAATCCATAGCGCGCTCCCAAATCGCATGAAAGCACTCCTCTCGTTCGACTGCACTCATCCCCGCGAAGAAGTCGAGATCGATTGCTAAAATGATAGGCTGCATCGCTGGATCCCATTCTCCAAAACCTTTAAGATCACAGGTTTCCCAGCGTTGTGAAAAGGACCCGGAAGCGCGAGGTTCGATCTCCAACCGCCCATCCAAGGATTCGATAGCACTCGCTGTTTTCTCTGCCCTTTTCTCCGCGCCGAGTGATGGTCCGGCCAACCAAAGAACGCGGTCCAACGGCCTCGGCATGAGCGGCTCGATCCAGTTGAATGCTTGTAAGGCCCCATGCTCCCGCCATTTTTCGATTCGTACTGCGCGCTCTTTTTCCGAAGGCACCCGCCGGAGTTGTTCGCGAATTTCCTCGGATCGCTCTATAGCAGATGCGTCGGAATGTGCATCGATGAGAACTAACACATGAGGCTCATCCAGATCAAATTGACGGGTGATCCAACCCGCAGTTTCAGCGTGATTATCTGATAGAAAAACTGGAAGCTCTTGCGCGGCGGGAGCAAGAGTAAGCAAAACGAAAAACAGTAGGATTGCTTTAACGGGCGGGAGTAATTTTAGGTTCTTTATCAAGCTTCACTTGTAAGCGCACGCTGCTGACACACAAATCTTCGAATCGCGCTCCCGGCCATACCTCTTGAAAGGTGAGGCGGATCTTTTTCACAGGCTTTTTGTAATCGAGAATCGGGACTTCTTTTGCTGCCATGACATCGGGAAAATGAACGGTGATTCGATGTTCTTCGTTCAGTTCGATCAGCACTTTCTTGGGTCGTGCGTTGGCTTTAAAAAGTTCTTCTGATTCCCAATATCCCGGTAGAATTTCGATAGCTGCTAGAGACTTGGGAGCGACAGGCTTTAGCTCTAACCATTCACTGATGCCAGGGCCAGGCACGCCTTCGCTCCAGGATGCACCTACCCACATATTTTTGATGTTTTCGGCTTGGTAGGATTTTCCGTTTTCTGAGGCAAGCGTGGAGCTGGCCTTCACTTCGTAATTGGTGTGGATCATCAACCATTTCTCACCTTTTTGGGTGCAGACTTTATCCTCTGAACCAAAGCTTGCAACTTTGGGTATTGCTTCCACTTCAATATCATCGGCAAGGGTTGGCTCTAAGTTTTCAAAGTTCCACACCCAGTTATCTCCTTCTTTTTTGAAACGATTCACCGGTTTGAGCACTCTGACTGCGGAGGGATCAATGCCGACGGGCTTAAAAGAATACGACCTGTTCCAATCGCTCCAGCCCAGCAAGCAGCACTCGAAAGTCGATAGCGGAAAATAGCAGGGGTCTCAGAGGTGTTATCACTGATATTCCAATACTCTAAGGGATATCCACTTTTGAACTGAATCGTCACAGGCTTTTCTTCATGAGCGGAAAAAGTCATTTCTGAAATGAGCCAGCCTGCAATGCCTTTGAACCGTTTGTCTGGATTGCCATCGATTTCCTTTTCTTCGATTTGCCATTTCGCGGTTATCGGCTTCCCTCGGGCAGAAATGGTATAGTTCTGACAATATTTGAGCGTAATTTTTTCCTTGGAGTCCGGGCTCGTCGCCGCCTCACCGCCCATTAATTGATTTTGATCGAACGACTCTTCGACCGGGAGTCCAAAGCGAACTTTCACTTTTTTATCTGTCTGATTACGCATCACGTAGCGCACCTCTACTTCGGCGTCTTTTGGCCCCAGCGAGACAGTTAGATGCTCATTGAGGATCTGGATTTTTTCGGTTTCTTCGGGCTCAAAGCCAGCAATGTCACCAGCTTTTTCCACCCCACCGCGAAAGTAGCCGCCGCCGTTCGCAAACACGCTTTGTGTGAAGAGCGTGAAGCAAAGCATTAAAATATCACTCCTCATGACGAAATTCTATCCCTCGATTTCCCGCGTCAACTTTTTGAATGGAGTAAAAAGCGACGAAAGCGGGCAAAAATAGCCCGCTTATTCCACGGGTTTCATATTCAAGTTTTTCGATTGAAAGAACTGGATTCTCGCTGGGATGGTGGAATTGATAATCGCTAAATTTTCAACAGATATGCGTTCTGGTCGATACGTTGCGGCTAGGAAAAAAAGGAATGATTCTGCTAGATCTTCCCTTGTGGGATTATCGCGAGCATAGGTGGTGATAAATTCTGGATCCTGTCGCTGCGCAGCGAGCCAGTCGGCAGATGTTTCATATTTCCTATCTAACACTGCATGAACTGCCTCATGAACGAGCGTTTCTTCTAAAATTCCTGCAGTCTCGTATAGCTCGATGGATTGCTGGGTGTGAATGAGCACGTCACGACCACCACCGCCAAACGGTTGAAAGCCATCATGAATCGTCACCGTTTTTAAATTTCTGCGCAAGCAATTCGGGATCCTGCCCATAACTCTCGCATACTTCAGAGCTTGCGCCCTCGCTTGAGATTTATTGCCGAATTCCGGATTGACCTGAATTTGGAGATCTTTCGTGTCGCTGTATTTGGCATTAAATAGATGGACTCTCACTTTAGTAAATCGATCCACCCGCCGATCAAACACGCTACGAACTGAGCGCCCAGCATACTTCAACTTGATAAATGTGGTGGGGTCGGTTTCCGTGATTATATCAGGATCTACAAAATAGACCCTGAATAAGGCGGCTCTGCCTTGATGACTCCGCCAGCAAAGGTCAGCAAAGTGAGAAGAGGGATGGTCCAGTATTTCATAACGCTTTGTGAAGTTGTAATTTCGATATATGATAACAAGGAATACTCTTCACTGAAAGCTGTAAATTCCTAATCCGTGTTCTACCCCGTCATGAAGTGGCAGGAGAAAAGGCCCGTCGGCGGATTTCTCTACGCTTCTCCGATTTGGCGAAGATTCAATTCCGCATCGACGAATGGAAAGCGGATCATATTTGGCATGTCGTCAGCGTGCCATGACTTTTTCCAGGAGGTTGGAGTTAGGCCAGGGCGTTTGGCTGGAAGGTTCATATTTGAGGGCGTGTGTGGAAGATGAGGTTGATGGCGAGTTTCGGGTTTTGCTGATAGTGAGCGATCAGGGAGGGTAGGTTGCGTTTCTCATCAAAGGGGATGATGGCAAGCAGGGCATTGCGGGTCAGCGCCAGGTTCTGGGCGACGCGCGGGCGGCGGTGCCGGTGGCGGTCTTCCTGCCAGACGGAGTCGTCGCGCTTGTGGTGGTTGCGATTTTCCACACTCCAATGCCCACGCACAGCGCGACGGAGATGCGCCGGATTGTCGGGGGGGCGGCTGGTGATGAAGTGCCGGATGTGAACACACGCTTCGCTTTCCTGCTCAGTTTTGGCCTGCCATTCGCGACGGACTTGTTACTCCACTGCCTGCGGAGAGCAGACCGACATCCACCGGAGCAATCGCGCACACGGCAGCACTGCGGATGTCGATGCGACCATGGTCGCCGTCCACACTCAGCTCAAAAAAGGGGTGTCCTTGAGGGCCTTTTCCACGCCCTCAAGGCGCTTGGAGGTGTTGGCTTTGGTGCCGACGAGGTAGTCGCCGCCTTTTTCAACGATGACGCGCAGGGTGTCTTGTTTGTTGTGGAGGGGATCGAGCGTTACGAGCGCGTTTTCAAGTCGGACATGCGGACTCTCCAGCAAGGCACGGGCCTCGCTGACTTCGCCGTCTTCCTTTTTTCCGCTGGCGGGGATCATGGCCACGGGGCGGCCGTCTTCATGGCGGCAAAGGGTCACAATCATGCCGCATTTGCCATCGCCGATGGTTTTTCCGTCCAATGCGAGGCTGCGGGGCAGGATGCCGGAGTTGGCCTGCAACCAATCCGTTAGAGCGGCGGCGTAGGCGTGGGGATCGAGTGCGTTCATGAGGTCGTTGAAGGCGTCGTAGCCGGGCATGATGAGCAGGCCGCTTTCTTTGCTGCGCACGCTCAGGCCGATGGCGGCTCGCTGGCGCTGGTCAAGCGGGGCGACTTTTCTCCAAATGTTGAGCATGTCGCGCCCGCCCATGAGCAGGCCCAGTGCGGTGAGGGTGAGCATGGCGGAGAGCGGGTGGCGGCGGCTTTGGGCGCGACGGGGATCGGGCACTTGCATGAATGCGCTGCGCAAACTGGTGAGTTCCTTGAGCTTGAGCGGGCTGCGTGCTCCGCCGCTGACGACAACAGCCTGCTGGCAATCGTCGGGCAGATCCTTGGCACACATCTGTTGAAAAGCATGTGGATCAAGGGGTTTTAGCCAGAGTTTCTTGGGCCGGTCATTGGGCAGGTAGTAGTCGGTGTGGTCCTGGGAGAACCCGGCGGTGTCTCCGGCGAAGGTCCAGTTGGTGGCTTTGTAAACCGTGCCGTGGTGGCTTTCCGGATCACTGAAACTCTCGGCCAAAAGCGGACGATACTCGTGCTCGGCGAGCCATTGGGCGGAAAGCTCGCGTAGGGAAAGTCCGAGGCACTGTGAGGCGAGATTCGGGCGGCGAGCCGCTTCCGGCACGAGAAAACGCCGGAGTTGCACGACGAGTTTGAGCCGGTTCGAACGGGTGACAGGGTCCCACCCGATGATCTGGTCCCGGTCCTTGAGGTGCCATGCGGCGGCGCACCAAATCAACACGGCCACCACTTTGCCTTCCTCCATGACGAACTGGCAGAGCCGGTCACCTGCCTCGCGACCGGCCCCGAGGAAATGCTCTTCATCGAGCATCTGATGGGCGATTTCCCAGTCCGCCGACGAGGCGGCAAGACGGATGCGAAGTGGTCGGATGTGAAGTGGTTCGCGGGCCGAAGACTTCGCGCTGGCAGCAGATGGGCGTTTGGAATGCACAAGGCGAAACCAGCATTTTCAGGCTCTTTTGTTTAGCGCTAATTCAAACCAAGCCACGAAAAGGAATTGCACGTTTCAAGCCAAACGCCCTGGACTATCGGGCAGTGATCAAAAATTTTTCCTGACATCTTTTGCGATTTTTGCTAAGTCAGATGTCTTGCTAAATTTAGTCACCATTTTCCTAGCAATTATATTTCTCTTCGGAGGAAGAGTTTTAGCAGACTCTGGAAGCAGATTTGTTAGGCAGACTTCGTTTTTCAAAGAAAGCAGCGAGACGCAGCCATCACAGCCTGCGGCGAGACGCCTCAGCCACGGTCTCACTGGCGAAACCATCTCTGCGGGGAGCGCCGGTGTTTTATCATAGGTAGTGTACCGAATTTTGCGTAAATTATCTTTGGGACGTTATCCGTGAACGAGCCCAGCTCCACGCCAAGATCGACCAACAAGCCATCGAGCTGGATTGACTAACAAAAAAGTCCAAACAACTCGGTGTGTAAGGGAGCGCGCCGATATGTCAGATAAGAATTACTCCCAAGTCAGTGTGAGAACACAAAACCCACGGAACAAAGGGAAACACCGCCACTCAAAGTGAACTTCAATTTCCGAATCTCAAAAACTGGCGGACAGGGAGGGATTCGAACCCTCGGTAACATCGCTGCCACACACGCTTTCCAAGCGTGCTCATTCGACCACTCTGACACCTGCCCTTTCGTAGGAAGGGCGGAAAACTAGAAACTCGCCGCACGCTTGGCAATCCATTTTTGTTATCTTTATTTCGCACCATTGTTCCTATGTGCTTTTCCGGCAAAAAGCATAAGGCGGAGTTAATTTCTCTCGGGAAATAATAAAGAAAGCGGTCGTTATCGTTATGCAGGCAGAATCCGCCATTGCCTTTTTTATCCGTGGCCGTCAGCCCGCCGAGGTTATATTTTTTAACCAAACCAGCCATGTGTTTATAATATTCAAGTTTAGGACGCTTTTCCGGCGCAAGAGAACTAATATCAGGATTGGTGTGGAAAAGTTCATGATTTTTGAGGCCCCAGACGCGTTTTAGCCGTGCTAGGGTTTGTTCTATGGGTCTTGGATCGTAGAGGGCAGCTTGGAGCCAGCGGATGAAGCGAACGGTTCTTTGGGTGGCTCTGATGATGGCTTGGCTGATGAACTGGGTGGTTTTTTGGAGGAGCTGTGCCTTCGCGGTTTTTGCTGATGCTTTTCTCTTCCTTTGGCTTTCTTTTCTTCGACTTCGTCCTTAAGGCCAAGGCGTTTGATTTCGTTTTCCATGAGCAGGCAGAGGTTGTGGG
>JAAURL010000025.1 GCA_012032235.1 Akkermansiaceae bacterium
CCTGTCCGTTCCGGCGGTAGCCGAGCGAGAGATAATCAAGCTACAGGTGCCAGAATAATCGGCAGCGAGATCAACAAGTCCACTTTTGCTCGAATTAATTCCGTCCACTTTTGCTCAGCCCGCCACAGCTTTTTTTTTGAGGAGAGCTATATAAACAAAAAAGCCTCGTATCGCTACGAGGCTTTGTGATGAAGGAGCGAGGAACGCAAATCAGACAGACTGCTTCTTCCTGAAAAACGGTTCAGGATTTTGGGAAAACTGGCTGCGATTAAGCCCTACTGATTGATTGTCGTTGCGGTGGCGAAGCGCTTGCGTGATTCAGTTGCCGCTTTTTCCCATGTCTGAATAAGCTCTTTGGTGACGCTTTCATCGTAGCGATAGTTAAATCGGCGGTCTGGCGCGGCGTCCCCATTGATGGCGAATTCAAGGATGTCACCGTCTTTTTGTTGATTGTCGGCCCATTTGAAATCGAAGCTTAGTTTATCAGCGGATTTAAAAAGTGCCCGCGGGAGGGAAAATTCAAGATTCGCGCCATTTACCGCATAGGGAACACGGCTCAGTTCAGATGAACCCTTGTCAGTGATCTGATGGACGGAAAGTCCCGCCTTAGACGGGGAGCTGCGATTGACTAGCAAGTCGTATCCTTTCCAGCCCGTTTTGATGTCTTGGTCCACATCGATGAATAGCCGCATCCATTGAGGATCAGAAGACGGGGAGATGGCGCTGGCGCAGGTCACATGGAAGGCAATAGTCTCTTTCGAGGGCGAAACATGAGAACGGATGATGTCATTGCGGCCGGTGGTGTTGACGTAGCGCAGGGTTTTATTCCAGCCGATGTGGTCGCGGTGAAGAGTATCCCCTTTAAAGTCCCTAAACTCAGGCTGGACTCCCTTCCAATCGTCAAATGAACCATCGATTGTGATAGGGCGAGTAACTGGCACTACGGGAGGGCGGACGCCTTTATAGCGACGAACGTTGGCAACGAGCTGATAGTAGTAATTATCTCCATGGCCGTTCTTCATTGGCTCGATATCGCGGCTAAATTCTTGGTTGAGCTGATCCACGAAATAGCTGTCTCCCTCGCCGAGTTTTTTGTAGGCTAACTGTTTTGGTTTGTGAGGTTTTCCCCATGTTTGCCGCTGCGCTATCCATTCGTTCCAGCCAGTGACAAAGATGAAAGGAGGATCGACCTTGAGAGCTTGCTGCCATTGTCCCGTGGCATACACGCCTTCCGCAGTCCGCAGTTTATCAGGAGGAACAATCGCAGAATCTTGTCCAGGCAAAGCACTACGGCCTCTGCCATCTAGAGGGTGCGGAGCGACGCAGACTGAGATTTGTTCCGGTTTATCCGGGGATTCATGCCAACCGGCCTTCTGCGGAGCCCAGTCGATCCATGTCCATTTGTCACGGCCATCTGCGAACCATTTGTCCTTGCTCCATGCCCAGCTGTGGCGAATGGTGAAAAACTCCTTTATCTCAGGTGAGAGTTTCTCGGGATTTGAAAGGAGAAGAGGTTTGCCGAGCCATTTAAACCAGAGATCTGGATATTTCTTTGGACCATAGAGCGCTTCATAGAGCTTGGGCACAGAATTTTCCGGACTGGAATTATGCATCGCTGCGACTTTGGGGACGGGCAATCCTTGGAGGCGACCTTGCTCGAGATTTTCAAAAACGGCCAGCATTTCGTCCGGATAGACGTAAGAATTCGTCTGATCCAGAACCAACGTATCAATCCCAGCTGCTGTGAGCATGGAGCGGTGACGAGTCAGGACAAATGGATCTTTGATGGTGTAGTAGCCGAGTTCCGGCTCACCCCAGAAATGAAAAGATCCTGGCGGTCCCCATTTTGGGTTGTTTGGCTCCTCTTCCAGGATTTTGGTAATGTCATGTACAGGAACATTGCCCTTGTTGCTGACGGAATTATTCACCCAGATAAAATAGAACAAACCAACTTGGCGATTCGCACGGGGCGGCCCCACATCGGCAAAGGTCGGCAAGCTGCGGCCCAATGAGTCTGTGGCTACCCATGTATCGGCAAACACATCTCCATCTAAAGGAGCTCCAGACAATGGTGACAGCGACGAAGTGAATAAAAATAGTAGTGGCAAACGGTTCATGGTCAGAAAAAATCTAAGCAGAAAACCGAACCCTCAATCAATTACCGGTATCACGTAGATAAATTTCGGGGTATCGATTCTTGGTGATACTGGCATAGTCCGCGAGAATCCCAGTCCTGCAAATGTCCATACTAATAAAGTTGCACCCATATTTCAGCCGAAATGTGGGTATTTGTCAGAACGACCTCATTTTCGGAAGGACGTGGAGATCATCTGGATTTAGATAAGCTCGGGAAGCCGTATTTTTTACAAATCACAGCTCTAATCTGTTTCGTCATCTCATATCGATACGCCTCTCGGCGGAGAAAATGAATCGACTTTCCTGCTCAAGATTTCGTGCGTTTCGTTAGCGCTGACAGAGATCGATCAACAAATCCGCCTAACAGCAGATCGCCTGCAGGACTCATCTTGATCGTCACTCCTCCCGATTTTCCCTGATGGATGACTTGGATGCCGCGTGAGCGCCAATAACTCACAACGTCTGGATGGAGTTTCTCGGTAGTAGGGAGCTCGGCATGAGAGGCGACGATCATTTGTGGATCTACTGCGTCGAGAAATGAATCGCTCAAACTCGTATCGCTGCGGTGATGTCCGGCGATGATGACATCTGCGGAAAGGTCTTTGTTCGTGGCCAGCATCGCCGATTCTGTATTCACTCCCGCATCGCTAACGAATAGGAATTTCCAGCCACGCCAGTGGAGTCGATAAATGGCAACCCGTTCATCGGCGATGGCGTTTTTTAAAAGCGAATCTGGCGCGTGGAGAATTTCTAACCGCGCTCCGTCTGGCATTGGCAGCTCAGAAATTTCTCCCGCTTGTAATATTTGGATCCCAGCAGCAGGAGCATCTTCTAACCAGGATTGAAACCCAGGACTGCGTGATCGGGAGACGGGCAAAAGCGCTTGGTGAATCGGGAAAGTCGTCCACACCGCTGCGCCACTTCCCAGATGCCCGCCATCGGGATGGCTCAAAATCACAGAATCGGGAGAAATTCCCAGCCGCCGCAATGAGGGAGCGACTTGTCTTTTAAAACTATAACGATCCCCGCAATCGAACAAAACGGCATTTCCTTTCCCGCCCGAAAAACACGCTGCTCCCGCTCCGTGATCCAGATCGTAAATCAATAAAAATGGCTCATTCTCCGCAGCGAATTGGAAATGCCCGCCAGGAATTTTCGCGAATCCTTCTGCCGTTTTCACGCAGCATCGTGCGACAAATCGATTTCCACCATGAATCCAGCTCGCCACTGGCGGAGAAACTTGATAGATCGCAGCAGTTAGCAGCGACACGCTCAGCAACAGAAAAATCAGCGGCACTAAAATCACTCCTGCTAGAACAGAAATCGGCGTGATGAGGCCAAAATGAAAGACCGTGAGCGGCGTGGAGCCGATGCTAGCCGCCACCGATGTCGTCAGCGACTGGGCTACTTTTTCCCGTAGCGATAACCATGCTTTTTGCGGAAAGTTCATCATCGATTTTGGCAAATAAAGTTCAGGCTTAGAAATTCCCGAAAACCAGCGCGATGCCCAACTCGTGCCAATCGCAATTGCCGCAACCACGCCGTAGGAAAGCTGCACGCCGGGCTGGAATAATAAGCGACCATCCCACAACATAGCGACTAACAAAACTGCTCCCAGCGCGTTCAATAAATCCGGCCTCCTGCGAAAAATGAAGGCACCCAAAAATACCGCCGCCATCCAGGCAGAACGCAACGCTGGCAAGCTATTTCCCGTGATCCAAGCGTAGCCAAAAATCAGCGGGAGCAGAACCAACACCGCCCAACGACGCGGCACGCCTAACAGGCTCAATACCATCCAGCCGATGCTCCCGACCATCGCCACATGGAGCCCACTAACAGAAAACGCATGGAGCGTGCCGCTATTGCGAAATGCAGCGACCAGTTCATCCGCATCTTGCGGAGATTCTCCGATCACCACCGCCCGAATAACCAATGCTTCTTGCGAATCTTCCTCCACCCCAGCAGTGACGGCAGAGCGAAAATTCTGCCGAATTTCCCATTTCATTTTTTCCCACCAACCTGTCTCAATTTTTCCAATCACTTTTTCCCCATGAAAAATCGCGGCGACTCCTTGACCGGTGAGCCAAGCCGCCCGGTCAAACTCACCCGGATTTCTCCGGATTTCCAGCGGGCCGAAACTACCATTCGCAGCGACCCATGATCCTGCGATAGGCAGCTCTCCCCTGCCCTGCCACAAAACTTTTGCCCCAGCATGAGGGCCAGTGAGGAGCATCGCGGGAGCAGTCCAAAAATAAACACCGCCTTTTGCATCTTTTAAAATACGGCCTTTCGTTAAACCACCTATCGATCCTAACAGCTGTCGTTCATCCACATTTCTTCCAGCACTTCGGAATAAGAAAACACCCATGGCCAGCCAACTGCATAACACCCATGCAATACCAGTGCGCCAGCTGAACCAGCGCCAACCGAATCCGCCTAGGAAAAGACCGCATCCCAAACCCAATCCAAAATGCCATCGCCCTAGAATAACTGAGACCACCGCTACCAACGCGGTGACGAATAGCGGATGCCTACCGTAGAAATCCAGCAGTCGCTTGCGAAAATTCGATAGATTTCCACTCATCAATCGCTGATTTTAGATGGAAATCACCCTGTCAAATCTCAGGAATTTTCGCCTTTCATTTTTGCCAGGAACTCTGCTTCTTCTCGCGCCAATCGCTCTTTTTCTGCGGCTAGCGAAAGCTGATTACCTGCGGAGTGAGTCAATCCCATGCTCCACTCACGCAGCTTGTGAGTCGCATTTGCCGAATGGCGAGTATCTGGAAAATCCCTGATGACTTGATTCATGATCTCGATCGCGGCGGCACGATCTCCCTTCACTTCATCGAACAATTCCGCCAAACGGAAAAGGAAATAAGCTGCGTCGCTAACCTGCCATTCCTGACTTTCTAGTGCGTGGTAGATCGTCGCTACCGCCGCATCCGGATCATGCAAATGATCTTTCTGGATTTTCGCAATTTCCACCCATGGCATCCGATTCAATGGCTCTTTCTCCGCTGCTGCTTTGTAAGCCTGAATCGCACCTTCATAATTCCCTTGCGCCACTAATGAGCGGGCATCATGCATCACGTCTTTCTCCATCATTTCTCCGCTGTCATAGACCGAGTGAGAAACCTTTTCCGCCATTGCTGGAATCACGTAGGAAACCAACACAATCCCGATCAAACCGGCACTAAAAAAAGTGAGCAGAATTCCGGAAAAAGTCCGCTCTGCTTCTAACCCATTTTTCTGTTTCATCAGCTCGCTAATCCTCGCATCAGGATCATCTGCCTCCAAGATGCCTTCCTTTAATTCGGTGACTTCCTTCGTCAGTCGATCCATCTGGGAGCCTTTACTTAGAAAAGAAATCCAACATCCACCCGTGATGATCGCTAGGACCGCGCATAAAATCCATTTTTTCATTCCCTAGTTTGCTCTATTCCACAATCAGGCGAAAAGCAAAATCTGCGATCTACTAATTTTCTTCGCCACTCTTCGAAATCTTTTCTTCAGCTTCGGCGATGATACTCCATAAATCGCGGTCAAAAGCCATCGCCAACCGCTTCAGTGTTTCGGCAGAAGGCGATCTTAATTCTTTTTCCAAGTAACCAATGTATTGCTGGGAAAGTCCTGATCGCCAAGCGAGTTCATTTTGTGACCAACCAACATCTTGCCTAGCTTCACGCAAAACGAGTGCCAAAGCTTTTAAAAAAGCTTGGAGTTTCTGGCTGTGCTCGTTCACTGGCGAGATATGAGCTGCCGAAAGAGCGGGAAACAGTTATATATCAACTTCAAAGCTCTATCGATCTCCAAAGTATATGGACGAATATTGGTGATCCTTCCATCGGTGGTGCCACATCTATTGGATTGACTGTTGCACCCAGCAACTCAGCACGAATGTTTTTCCGCCTTGCTGTAAAAGACACAGATACATATTATGATGGGTTATCGAATTGGGAAGAAAGCATCATCTGCTCAAATCCCAATTTACAGGATAGTGACTTGGACGGAGTCGATGATGGCATCGAATATAGAAATGGTAGCGATCCTTGCAGTGCTGTCGATAATGGAATGCCACAACCAATTCCACCTGCACTGCTGCCGCCGCCAAAACCCTTAAAATTCCGGCTCTTTACGGGAGTGCTTTTAGGAGCAAGTTACGGTCAGATCAGCCCTAACGGAAACTTCCTAACACCTTATGACGTTAATGTGTTCAAAAAACATAAAACGACCGGAGTCGAAACATTGGTCCACACGATGTTTTTCGCTCCTAACAATAACTCTATATTTAACGACCTGACATTGCCCGACCTTCCAGATTTTGTTTATACCGTGCAAGTAAATATGCCGGACTTGAGTAGTAGTTCTTTAGTCCTGCAATATAGAGATTTCTCTTTCCTAATCAATGTTGCACCACTTACGGGTAGTATGCCTTTTGCTGTCGTCGCTAGATTTAATCCCGCTGCAAATCGTCCATTGGGTGCTCTAGGATCAATTGGGTTTAATCACGGCCCACCGTATAATCCTCATTCCATTGGACTAGCGGCCTATCGATTGGTGATAACACCTGTCGATGTACAGCGGGTCATATCAGACCAGATCGCAGGCAATAATGCCAATCTTCTTCCCACAAGATCATACGGTGACCAGTCAAACAATCCGATGGTCATGGGGACTCGCACCGGCGCGCAAGCAAAGTTAAGAATTGAAGCCGATGTTTGGCCCCGATTGCCCCGATTGCCCCGATTGCCCCGATTGCCCCGATTGCCGTTAGTCGCCGTTAGAGAAATCAGCGCTGGGGTCGGCTTTGGCACGATCCGTGGTTCAACTCCTGTTGTTGCACTTCCCGCGCAAACAGAAGTGACATTTGATGCTCCAATTGGTCCTGCACAAAAGTGCCGCTCTTCATGAAGTCGTATCAGGTCTAGATCTGAATAACAGCGGTACTCTAGAGGCAAATGAAGTAAAATCCATTTTCGAAAAGACACCCCGAATCAATGGCAATGGATCACCCTACTCGGGAACAGATCCAACATTCAAATTCTTGGATAAAATTTTTATTGTTAACAAAGCAGACTATGATCTCGCTCGTGGTTTAACACAAGGCTACGGAGAGGGGGTGTTAATTTTACCCAATTCACGTTTTTCAAATTCAGGAGCATTGCTAAAAGTTTTTGCTACTGGTGCAAACACACTTGCTGGAACCACGACTAATTTTGGGAAAACTATCAGCGCAAATGGAATCGGGTTAGCAGGATTTATATCATCTGGCTTATCTCTTCCAGTAGGAGGTAGATGGAGTCCCTCTCCCGTCAATGATGCCCCTACACATGAACTAGAATACCCAACGGGATCAGATTTATCGAATCGAATACAAAGTTCAGGAGGTTTCGATGCGCTCGTCTCAAGGATCATTCAAAAGAATAAGGCTGTCATTTTGGCAGCAGTAGCCCAACCTAATCATCTCCTTCAATATGCGACCTTGAATGGAGTTGTAGATCAAAATGTCGCATTCAAAACTACTGACCCAGGGTCTGATGTCCACTATGCTCTGGGGACCTGTAAATTTGAAGGATCAATCAGGGTGTTAGCTAGAAGTGTAGCAGGTTTTCCGAATGCGCTTGATGTCACGCAAGTCGAGCTGACAGGTTCATTTGTAGATTTATATGACTTTTCTTTTCAACCCCTTACTATCGCGGGCGGTGTCGTTAATACGAGAAACTGCGCAATGACTCAGGTCGGTCATTCGACTCTTGCTCCCAGAACCCCAACTCCAGATGCCGGGAGAGTATTTTTCACGAGAGTAAAACTAGCAACTGGACCTGTTTCATTTCCCCTAGGATTTCCCTAATGAAGCCAATCCCTATTTTTATTTTCATGAGCTGGTTCGTGTGGATCTACACGCCGCTGTCGCGGGCTGCCGAGCCACCAATCAATCTTCAGCAAGTCGCTAAAGTTCTACATTTCCCCGAAAAGCATCTAATTCTTGAGGACTACCTGACAGCCGAGCGCTCCGCTTACATTCACCAGAATCTTGATGAATGGCAAAATAAAAAGACAACCCCTTTTCCACCAGATCATATCTATCAAGCTTATAGAATCACCTCAGACATTCCCCATACTTTTTACCCCATCATTATAGCAGTCGCTAAAAAAGGTTCTTACCAAGATGAAAAATTTGAACAGCACATTGAAGAAATAGAAAACAGCAGGAAATTGCCTAGACCACCACATGGAATCTATACATTTGCTGATGCTTTTGGAAAGATTTCGATTAATCATGAAATTGAGGGTTTCTTTACCCTTGATGAAATAAGAGTTCCCGCGATTCCGCTGCTAATTGAAGATACCGATCCTCCGAAAGAAGTATTAGTAAATAATTTTCCAAAAACCAAACCATCAAACGTCGTAATTTTCCAAATTCCTAACAACGACGTAGAAGTGAGAATTTCAAATTATACATCTTTTAATAGATATCATGAATTAGTAAAAGTAGATGGTGGTGAGAATTATTTTCTGAAATTTCAAGAAAATGTAGTTTATCCTGAAGTCGATATGAAGGGAGTTTTCAAAAATCTAAGCATCGCGGTTCTAAATTCTCCTGCTTTAGCAAGTTACCTTAAAAAGGACGATTCTAAAGAAGCGCTCCCGGTGAACGAAGCAAAGGAATCGCCAACACTGAAAGACCAACCAAAGACTGTAGCGCCAGAGTCGCCAAGTAGTCCAAAAGTAGATACCTTGAAACAAAAAGACCATACTCGATGGATCATCGGCATGATCGCTCTGGTTTTCTCGGTTTTGGCCTTTATCTTATTTAAGAAGACCCAGCGCAGCGTTTAAATTTACACTACCAACCTCCCTACAAGCGTCTCGCGTTTCTCCCTTCGTCGATCAACTTCCAGAAATGCTTAGATCCCGCTAACGCCTCATCTTCTGACAGCGGCATTTTAGAGCGGAACTTAAAATCGGAAAACGTGCCTTTGTGCAACACACGATGGACGATCACAGCACTTTCTTTTACCTCGAAATAAATCCGGTAATCCTTTGCCCGGAAACGATACAGCACTCTCCCGTCTCGGTCGATTTTCCCAAATCGGTCACCGCTTAAATGGTCAAGGTCTTCCTTTCCTACCTTGAATTCATCTAACAGCTCCAGCTGCTCAAGAGTTCCCAAAGCGGAAATCTCCGCCGCGCTGATTTCGTTAAAAACAATCTGAAACACGTGGCGAGATTAGTGAGACCCGCACCCATTTGCCAGCGCCAAGTTTAAAAACAAAGAATGCGGCCCACCAAGATGAGCCGCATTCGAGATTCAAACTAGTTCCAATAAATTACTCAGTAATTTCGAACCAATCAACGTCTACCACGTTACCAGTTCCTTGACCAGTAAACACAAAGTAGAGGTCTCTAGCTCCAGTGACTGTTTGGGGAAATGGACGCGGGAAGGTCACGAATGTATTGTTGCCGCCGGTGACAAAATTGGTAAGTGATCCAATGATCGGGCCGGTCGGGGAATCCAAACGCACGTCGATAGCTCCAATCGTATTGGTGCCTTTAGCTAATCTCATGTTGATATTTTTCCGCCAAGCCACCAGCAGCAGAGTAGCCACCGAACTCATACTGAGAGAACCTGATCCAGCTGTTATTTTTGGCGTTAGTAACTTTCATGCCGCCGCCTGGGATACTGGCCACCGAGATAGTCGCTGTGGAAGCTGGATTGGATTCAGCGCTAAAGCTTTCTGCTTCGATTCTTGTGTTATTACGGTCAGAAACGAGCCTGAAACTTCGCACATCCATCAGGAAACCAGCTCCTCCTCTGAACACAAAGAAGATCCCGTCAGCACCTGTCTGTCTGGTAGAGAAGTTTCCTCTGAGTGTCCTGAATGTGGTGAAGCTACCAGTGCTAGTCACTGGGATGGTTGTGAGCAATGTGCCAGTCGCACTGCCTTTCCTTACGTCGATGAATGCAGAGGTCGTATTTCCCTTGGCTACCGTTACCTCGATACCTACCGAATATGGAATTGGTGGCTGTGTGGCGACAATGGGATTAAATCCATATACATAGCCCAAATAGCCAAACCAAGTATTGTTCTGGATGAATCCAATCGTTGATGTACCAGCGATGGCACGTATCTTGTTGTTATCTGTAGGGTTTGATTCCCGGAACGCTTCATTGATGAAGGTAGGAAACACCTCGTCGACTCTTGGAATCCCGGGGGTTTGTGCATTAGCGGTGAAAACCGAACCTAACAGGGTTAGTGCTGATGCGGCGATAATTGACATTTTCATAGTGTTATTATGGATGATGTTGGGGTTTTGTTTTCCCGAGGAAGCTGGCGAGACAATCATCTAGCCAAGTGTCTTGGGATAACGGGGGGTTAGGGGTTATTATTTGATAGTTATTAATCAAAATCAATAACTTGGAACCACACTAGACAGTAATCACAGTAGTGCAATTTTTTTTTTATAATTTACGAAACTTTTTTAAATTTCAGGGTTTAAGCGATTTTCAACTTTTAGGAATTCTTTTTGAGTTTGGGAATTGATGGCTCTCTCCCTAGCATTGCGGCGTGACTAATGGGAGCGATTCAGGGCGATGGCGGGCGGACGGGAAATTTTTCCAGGCCGGGACGCAGCGTGTTTGGATGAAGGCGGTCTCCTATGGGCCATTTCCCGGTGGTTGGCCGGAATCGTTCGCTCCCGATTTTCAGAAATCTCTGCGGCAGGATTTAATGCCATTCGCATTTATGAAATGCCTAATAGAAAACTGTTAGATGCAGCAACAGAGTATGACTTAAAAGTTTTCGGCGGGCTTCAGTGGGGGCAAACTGCAGATTTCCTGCGATCTCCCGGACTCTACTCTGCGGCAAAAGTTTCTCTAACCAATTCTCTCGCTGAAGTCGGTAACCATCCAGCTCTCGCGGGAGTTTATGTGGGAAATGAAATCCCCAAGGATCTCGTCCGCTGGATGGGAGCGCTGAAAGTGCGGCAAGCAATCGAAGGCTTGATCGACTTAGGAAAGCAGATCGCGCCGCACTTGTTATTTGCCTACGGCAACTTCCCGAGCACTGAGTATCTGGAGCCAGAAAACGCTGATTTTACCGCGTTTAATGTCTACTTGGAAAATGAGAATGCTTTCCGCAGTTATATCAAGCGGCTGCATCACATCGCGGGAGATCGTCCGTTAGTCATTTCAGAATTCGGTCTGGATTCCTTGCGTCATGGTGCGGAGCGGCAAGCTGAAACTCTGAGCTGGGGATTACAAATAGCACACGACGAGGAAACCGCCGGGCTGACCATTTACGCATGGAGCGACCGCTGGTGGAATGCCGGCATGGAAGTGTTAGATTGGAAATTTGGCCTGTTAGATCGTGAGGGAAATGCAAAGCCAGCTTTCAGCGCCATCTCCCCTCTGCCCACCACCCAGCTACCCATTTCCGCAGATTTTTTCTCAGTCATCGTGTGCACTCGCAATGGCAGAGAGCGCATCGGGAGCTGCCTAACAGCGATTCAACGAATGAAAGGTGGCGGTTTTGAAACCATCGTCGTGGATGACGGATCTCCCGATGGCACCGCAGACTTTGTGTTAGAAAATTTCCCGTGGGTAAGATTGCTATGCTTGCCTCCTGGCGGCCTGAGCGCGGCCAGAAACGCAGGAGCAGCCATCGCCCAGCATTCGTTGCTCGCTTTCACCGATGATGATTGCGAACCAGACGAAGAATGGCTCGCGCGGCTGAGGCCCGTTTTTCAAAACAAAATTTACGCGGCAGTCGGCGGGCCGAATTTACCACCAACTCCGCGAAGTTGGGAGGAGGCAGTGACTTGTGCTGCTCCCGGCGCACCAAGCCATGTGATGATCGGTGATGAAGAGGCGGAGCATTTACCTGGCTGCAATCTCGCTGTTAGAAAATCCGCTTTTGATGCCATCGGCGGTTTTGACTCGCGCTTCCAAACAGCTGGTGACGATGTGGATTTTTGCTGGCGCTTGCGCGAAGCAGGATTCCGTCTGGGCTTCGCTCCCGGCGCGTTTGTATGGCATTGGCGGCGGGCATCGATTTGGGAGTATCTGCGCCAGCAGCTCGGCTACGGCAAAGCAGAGCGATTACTGTTAGAGAAACATCCCTCCCGTTTTACCGAGAGCGGTGATGCAAAGTGGCAGGGATTCATCTATAGCGGCGGCCCGGTGCGGGTGACGGGAGATTCGATCATTCACTATGGATCGATGGGCGACGCTCCCTATCAGCAAATCATCAATCGCATGTTGCCATTGCGAGGACTGGAAAGGAAATTTAGCACTTGGAAATCCCGCGTTGCTCTAGCCGCGGTGCATGTTTTACAGCCCATTTTGCGTGCTTGGCCAAAGGTTTCCTTAGATCGTGGGAGATATGGGAAAGGGATTTTCAAATCTTATTTCGCGATGAAATCGGGAGCAAAAAGGGATTCCCAAATTTTTCTCCCGATGAGTTTGTAATTCACTCAGAAGAGGGAAAGGAGCGTGAGCATTTCCTAAATCTCCTAATCGCTAGAGGTTGGAAACCCGCTGGCGAAACGGATGGCTGGGATTTAGAAAAAGGTGACTCCCGCATCTTAATGGCAACCGAAGGCGGTGAAGGAATCGCAAAACAAACGCTAATCCGCGTCTGGGGAAATCAGGACATCTCTTTCTCCATGGATGAGATCGCGTGATGGGAAAGTGATCCGCTCAATTTCCATCTGCCAGCCAAGCATCAATACCGCCGGTAACATTTTTGACTTGTGAGAAACCATTATCTAAGAGGAAATGAACTGCTTTGGCAGAACGCCCGCCCATTTTGCAGTGGATGTAAATTTCCCGGTCTTTCGGAAGATTTTCTAATTGATCAGGAAGCGTTTGAAGTGGGATCAAGCGTGAGCCGACGATGTTTGCAATGGCGTATTCATCTGGCTCGCGGACATCGATGAGGAGGCCTTGAAAGTGATCGTTTAGTTTGGTTTTTAGTTCCTTAGTCGTAATGGATTCCATGGTATTTGAAGTAAAATCACAATGAGTGGAGGCGGTGGTTTCTGGATTGGAAACGCAGTGGACTTCGGGATAATCACCGCACAGGCGGCACTGCGGGTCGCGGTGGAGCTTTATCGCACGGAAGGAACTACTAAGCCCATTGTAGCAAGTGAGTTTCCCTAACGGAACATCGCCAATTTCCAGAATGAGCTTCAACGTTTCCATGGCTTGTAAGGAGCCGATGATACCGGGGAGAACGCCTAACACCCCGGCTTCTTGGCAAGATGGCACGCTGCCCGGCGGCGGCATGTTAGGCAATAAACAGCGGTAGCAAGGCCCACTGAGGTGTGGCGCGAAAACTCCGGCTTGTCCCTCGAAGCGGTGGATCGCCCCATAGATCAACGGCTTTTTTTGGAGAAACGCAGTGTCATTTGTTAGGAAACGTGTGGGGAAATTATCTGAACCGTCGACGATGATGTCATAGTCGTTCGCGATCTGCATCGCGTTTTCCGGAGTGAATCTTACAGGATGGAGCTGGACGCTGACATGTGGATTGATCTCTCGCAGCCGGGCAGCAGCACTTTCGAGCTTCGGTTTCCCGATCCATGATTCTCCGTGCAGGATTTGGCGTTGGAGATTCGAGACGTCCACTACATCAGCATCGACTAGGCCTAGCTGACCGACTCCCGCTGCCGCCAGATAAAGCGCCGTCGGAGAGCCCAGTGCTCCCGTGCCAATAAGCAATACGGAGGCGTTTTTTAATCTCAGCTGCCCCGCCTCCCCCACAGCGGGGATCAGTAAATGACGCGAATAACGGAGCCGCTCCGCCGCTAATAGACCTTCTGACATGGCGGGATGAGTCTGCAACGGATGAGCCAGTGAAGCAACGGCAGAAAAAGTGAGGGAATGAAAATCCTGCATTTAATTGGTTCACTAAGATTAAGCGTTGTCAGCGCGCCTTAAAGTAGGCAGAAGCGGACATGGTTCGTTACCGCCCGAATGTCGCCGCATTAATCGTCAACCCAGCGGGTAATTTGCTGATTTGCGAGCGCTGGAACATCCCAGGTGCTTGGCAGTTTCCGCAAGGCGGCGTCGATGATGGCGAGACCTTGACAAAAGCGCTACACCGCGAAGTCAGCGAAGAAGTCGGGCTGGAAGCACATCATTATGAAGTGATCGCCCAGCGGGAGGGCTACCGCTATTTATATCCAGAAGACTCACGGGATAAAAAACTTCGCAAGCATGGGTGCCAAGGCCAAGAGCAAACCTATTTTCTTTGTCAGCTGAAGCAAAATGCTCCGCAGGTAAATGTGGAGCAAAAACAACGCGAATTCCGCGCCTATCGATGGATCTTACCCGAAGAATTCGATCTCGACTGGCTGCCACCTTTTAAGCGCGACGTTTACCGCGATGTGCTGAGGGATTTCTTTAAAGTGGAGTTGTGATCGATTGATGATCCCAAAGCCGGGGCATTGCCGATTCCAGAGGAACCGATCTTCAAAGAAAGACCAAAGGCATCGTCGGTTAGTCGATCTTTACTTGGCCTGTTAGCAAGGTGAGCATTTGATAGAAAAAGCCGATCCGTGATTTCCATGGACGATCTGGCCGGAAGATTTCCCAGCCGGATTTCTCGGCGATTTTAGAGAGCCGCTCGGATGGATTTACGACCGTGACAGAGCCGCAGAGTGTGAGCATCGGCAAGTCGGCAGTGCTGTCGGTGTAGCCGTGGCAATGGCGGAGTTTTCCGTTCAGGAAATATGAAGGAGGGAGGATTTTTTCTAGTCGATCCACTTTCGCCGCGCCTTTATGATTTTCCAAATCCGGAAAAAATTCTCCGAACTCCACGGGTGTGCCAAGTGTAAGATCAAATCCTAACTCCCGCCCAATTTCCGCAACGTAGAACTCGGGACTGGCGGAGGCAAGGATCAGAAAATGGCCAGCGGCGCGATGTCGCTCCAGCCTTTCGCGGAGCTCAGGATAAATTGCAGGCATCAGCGACTTTGCGAATTCTCGTGCATATTCCGCTACGGTGTGCGGCGGAATTTTCCAGAGATAGCTGAGGAAAACACGCTTCATCCCACCCGCGCCGAGCAACCCAGCAAGCGGAAGAAATGCGAGAAACACGGGCAAAAGAATCCCGCGCCATGGTTCACGGCGCAGGACGAAATTTCGAAAAAAGCAACTGGCAATCCCACGCGATCAAGGTGCCGTCGAGATCGAACAGCGCGATGCCCGGCGGTGGATCACATGAAGGCGAATTCAATAACACTCACAGAAAGTCAATGATCGAGGTGGGCTTGCCAAGCTCTTGTTTTAGCACTTTAGGAAAGTCTAGAAACAGATATTATATCAATGAAATCACTTGGGTTGATAGATTGGAATTCCGAGTGACTTACGCTTTTGTCTAACATAATCACGACAAACTCCTATTTCATCAGCAATTTGTCTGTCTGGGACTCTTCCTAACTGATCAATAACCTTCTTGGACCAGCGATGTGAAAATTTACGATATGGTGGAATATCGAGAGCCAAGCGCATGCTGCGAACAGCACCGATACTTATATTTAAAACATCCGCTAGTTTTTCATCTGTCATCGTCCCGATTAGAGAAATTTCTTTTTTCGTCCAATCCTCTTCTCGCTTGGGTTTACGATTAGGCGCCCGCTTTACAAACGAAGGAATGCGATGAGCAAGACGCTTCGCCGTGACTGCGGGCCCATTAATACCTAATAGATTTGCCAATTCTGTATCTCTCATCTTGCCGAGAAGGGCAATTTCCTTAGGGCTCCATTCTCTCCATAACGAAGAAGCGCGGGCGAAACACTGAATGCCAAGCGCCAGGCGTCTCTTTGTTATGTGTCTGAGCTTTAAGCCCAACTTTCTAGCTACTTCTATGTCAGGAGCTTTTCCAAGCATTGCGATAGATTTTTTATCCCAACGAAAGCGACTCATCTCCCGCGTCGGGCTAATTTTAAAGGCTTTACGTTTCTGAAACACGGTTGAGACAGAGACGCCCATGATCTTAGCAATGCTGGAGTCAGGAACTTTCCCTAGCATCGCAATATGTTTGTCCGACCAATGAATACGAAAAGTCTTAGCTGTTTGCTCGGGTTTGGATTTCTTCATGGCCAGTATAGCGTCATGGGTATCAGGAGTGGATGCATGCCTTAATAAGTCACTTTGTAAAAGTAATATTAAGAACATTCGAGCCTTTCATCATGATGCAATTTCGAAACTTAGAACTAAAGGCTCAGTTAAATATCATTAAATATAATGTAGCTCCGCTGCTTTTTCCTCAATCTTTGCTTCGTTATCCAGCAGTTCTTGGATCGGATCCCAGCGACCGGAGATCAATGCATCTCTGGCAGAATCTGGCATAGTGACTGAAATTTCCAATCCACCAGAAGTGCGGACTTTCAGCGCCGTGACGTCGATGGTGACTTCGGTAGCTGGGTTTGCCTCCACTTCAGCGCGGATCGCGGAGATGTCTGACTCACTGGCCATCACACAAGGCATCGCGAGAGTCGTGGAATTTCCGTAGAAAATTTCTGCAAATGATTCAGCGATGACGCCATTGAAGCCGTATTTGCGGAGAGATTGCGGAGCGTGTTCGCGGGATGAGCCACAGCCGAAATTGACGCCAGCTAACAGAATCGAGGCGTCGGCAAAACGTGGATCATTGAGTGGATGCTGCGTCTTGTTACCGTGCTCATCGAAGCGCACATCGTAGAATGCGAATTCACCGAGACCGTCGAAGGTCACACATTTCATAAAACGCGCCGGGATGATGCGGTCAGTATCGATATCCGCGCCAGGGATAAAAACTGCGCGGCCAGTGACGGAAGGGACAGGGTCGAGTGCCATGTTAGTAAAAGTGGTGAGTTGTAGGTTATAGGTTAAAATTTTAGCCGTCTTCACGGTTTCTGAGATACCATGGACGTTCAACGTTCGGAGGAAATGGGGTGGAACGGTAAAAATCCGCGACGGCCACGGTTAAATCAATCGACTCGAGACGGACCAATGAGTCTAGCTGAGTATAAAGGTGCCTTCTCCATTTATCAGCACGGCGTACAATGAAGATCTCCGGCCAGTCTTGTTCTATGTAAACAATCTCCTCGACGCTCGGGAGGCTTTTATAGCTCTCTAGCTTATCACCACGATCATGGCGATAGGTCGATTGGGAAAGGACTTCAATAATCAGCTTAGGATAGCGAACGACATGAGTGTCATCATCCGCTGGCTCACAGGTAACAAAGACATCAGGATAGTAATATCGCTCCGCGATTTCATCCTTAATTTCCAACTTCACCGCTTCGATGAAAGTGCGGCATTGCCCGCCTCGCAGATGGTTTCTGATGACTGCATAAGTATCGCCACAGATTTCATTGTGCTTCAAACTCGCGCCAGAAATTGCATAAATCCGTCCGTCAATAAACTCGTGACGGACTTCCGACTTGAGTTCTCCTTCGAGATACTCAGCTGCGGTGATCGGCAGTTTTTTTGCGGAAGTGCTCATTCTTTTAAACTATGCCACCGCAGCCTGTGGTTCCAGCGTGAAAACCTCGCGAGCATCAGCGATGGAGCCTTGGATCGCAGCGGCAGCGACCATCACGGGAGACATCAGGATCGTGCGTCCGGTAGAGGAACCTTGGCGGCCTTTAAAATTCCGGTTAGATGACGAAGCGCAGAGTTGATCGCCGACCAGTTTGTCGGGATTCATCGCAAGGCACATGGAGCAGCCAGCGCCGCGCCATTCGAATCCCGCTGCGCGGAAAATTTCGGGTAATCCTTCTTGCTCGCACTGGATGGCGACGATTTGCGAGCCGGGAACGACGATGGCTTGCACGCCCGCCGCGACTTTATGGCCACTGATGTATTTTGCCACTTCGCGAAAATCTGAAATGCGGCCATTCGTGCAGGAACCGATGAATGCGACGTCGATTTTCACGCCCTTGATCGGGGTGCCAGCGTCGAGCTTCATGTATTGAAGAGCTTCTTCGATAGAAGCTTTTTCTAACGGAGTCGCGGCTTTCGAGGGGTCAGGGATGTTTTCGGAAATGAAGATGCCGTGGTCAGGAGAAATTCCCCAGGTCACGGTTGGCTCGATGTCTGACGCGTCGATTTTTACAATATCGTCAAACACTGCATCTGCGTCTGATGCGAAGGAAAGCCAGCGCGCAGCCGTCGCGTCGAAATCGTTCATATCCACGTAGGGGCGGCCTTGCAAATAAGCGACCGTTTTGCATCTGGATTGACATAGCCACAACGAGCACCACCTTCGATGGACATATTGCAGACAGTCATGCGCTCTTCCATCGACATGCGTTCGAAGACATCTCCGGCATATTCGTAGGCATAGCCGATGCCGCCTTTCGCACCCAACAAACGGATGATATGCAGGATGACGTCTTTCGCGTAAACGCCCGGATTCAAATCACCATTCACTTCGATACGGCGGACTTTCAGTTCTTCTAGTGCGAGAGTCTGAGTCGCGAGAACATCGCGGACTTGAGTGGTGCCGATGCCGAATGCAATCGCACCGAATGCGCCGTGAGTTGCGGTGTGCGAGTCACCGCAAGCAATCGTCGTTCCTGGTTGCGTGATCCCTTGTTCAGGACCGACGACGTGAACGATGCCTTGTTTTCCAGAAGCAAGATCGAAATAAGTGACTCCGAAATCATCAGCATTTTTCCGCAGCGCCTGCATCATTTCCGCGGCTAGCGGATCTTGTGGCGCGTCTTGATCGATGGTTGGCACGATGTGATCTACCGTGGCGAACGTGCGCTGTGGGAATTTCACCTTCAGACCCAGATCACGGAGCATGCCGAAGGCTTGTGGCGATGTCACCTCGTGAATGAGATGAGTGCCGATGAAGAGTTGTGTGCGTCCATCGGCGAATGGTGCCGAGGTGTGTGCATCCCAGACTTTTTGGAAGAGGCTTTTTCCCATGTTCAAAATTACGCCGTGGTTCCCGGCGGGCGGGAAAATTGGCCACGTAGATCCAGAATGTCAAAGCCACATCTGAGGAGACTTCGCTAAATTTTCGAGTTTTCCTGAATCCATCACTCTGCTTGTATCGAGATGTGACCTTCGCCAGTAAAATCACGATCGCCCGGATTTGTTTGGTTCCGGTCTATGTGGTTTTGGCTTTTTGCTATGGTTTCACGGTGAAAAATGGAGCGCCTGTTGAGTCACTGCGGTGGTGGGCGCTGGGAGTTTTTGTCTTTGCCGCTTCGACCGATGGCGTGGATGGCTGGGTCGCCAGAAAGTTTAACCAATGTTCAGCCTTCGGGGCCTACATCGACCCGATCGCGGATAAGGCGTTGTTATTGACCGGAGTCATCACGCTGTCGTTGATCGACTGGGGCGCACCAGGTTGGCGGTTGCCGCTGTGGTTTGCTGCCATCGTCATTCTGCGCGACTGCATCATTCTAGGCGGTATCAAAATCCTCTACTGTCACCACCGTCAGGTGAAAATCGTCCCGCACTGGACGGGGAAAATCTGCACAATCACTCAGATGTTCGCGCTGGGCTGGGTCATGTTACGATTCACGAAAATTTCACCCGTTTACCCGTGCAGCGTCGCTGGGATTTTTACGGTTTGGTCAAGCATCGCTTACATCCAGCAAGGACGGAGGATTTTGAAAGGTTAAGGAGCTTCTGAGTAATCAGCAAAATTACCTTTTCAACAGCTCTTGCACTCTGCCGGGGCATCGCGTAGAGATTCCGCCGATGAAACGCAGAATCGCCCTAATTTCTTTCGCCCTTCTTCCAATGCTCGCCTGGTCTGAACCAGCCAAGGAAGCTGAAAAACCGACTAAGGAGACCACCGCAAAAGTGTCGAAGGTTCGCCTCAAGACTTCTAAAGGAGACATCGTCTTAGAGCTGAATGCGGAAAAAGCGCCGATCACGGTGAAAAATTTCCTCAGCTATGTGAATAAGAAACATTACGACGGTACGGTGTTTCATCGCATCATCGATGGCTTTATGATTCAAGGCGGTGGATTTACCCAAAAGGGTGAAACTCTCACTGAGAAAGAGACTGGTGACGGTATCGTCAATGAAGGTCAAAATGGCCTAAAGAACGACCGCGGGACGATCGCGATGGCGCGCACGAATGATCCCAACAGTGCAACCGCTCAGTTTTTCATCAACGTAGTGGATAATGCAGCGCTAAACTATCCGAGTAACGGCGGCTATGCAGTTTTCGGGAAAGTCGTCGAAGGCATGGATGTGGTGGATAAAATCAAGGGCGTGGAAACCCGTGCTGATGCTAGATTAGGCGGCGATGTGCCCGTAGAGCCGATCACGATCGAATCCGCTAAAGCTGAGTGATGCAACTTTGGCTCTGCCCGCTGATTGCTTTTTTGTTAGGTTCGATTCCCTTTGGACTTATCATTTCAAAGGCAAAGGGAATCAACATTCGTGAGCATGGCTCTGGCAACATTGGTGCGACCAATATCCTGCGCGTGATGGGGAGAAAGTATGGAATTACTTGTTTACTGTTAGATGTACTCAAGGGATTTATTCCTGTTGTTTTGGCCGTGAATCTCATTCAGATCGTGGGAAAAAATGTGGGACCAATGCATCTTGTAGGACTCGACCCATGGGCTACTCTTTTACCAGCTGCGGAGCAATTTAAAGGGCAACTCATCCATGTTCTAACAGGTTTAGCCGCAGTGTTGGGGCATAATTATTCGCCATTAGCTGGCTTCAAAGGAGGAAAAGGAATTGCGACATCTGCAGGCGTGATGTTAGCTTTGATGCCTGCTGGAGTAGCGATTTTAATGATTGTCTGGGTAGTTGCTTTCCTAACATCTCGATATGTCTCTGTAGCAAGCATTCTGGCCGCAACCCTGTTACCTTGCGTCACGATTTGGGGTTCATGGATTCACGGGAGAATCGCGAATGGCACCTGGAATAAGCCTTTATTTATTTTTAGCTTAGTGTTGGGAATTTTAGCAATTTGGAAGCACCGCTCTAATATTCAGCGACTCCGTGCAGGCACCGAGCCACGTTTCACCCGTAAGGAAAAAACGAAGCATGTCTAAATCTCGCTTTGCATCTATCGCCATCATTGGAACCGGGTCGTTTGGCACGGCGATGGCGAAATTGTTGGCAGCAAAAGTGGAATCCATTGTGCTCATCGGGCGCGATCCAGACACTGCGGCAGCGATCAATCGGGAACATCGAAATCCGCATTATCTCAGTGATATTTTACTACCAGAAAGTGTAATCGCTTCTAGTAAGCTGGAAGATGCGCTGGCCCATCCGCTCGTCATTTTTGTAGTGCCAACATCCGCTACTCGTGAAGTCGCGGAAAAATTAGCTACTGCCGGATTACCTGCGGGAGCGACATTGCTTTCCTGCTCGAAAGGCATCGAAAAGCAAACCGGTGAACGCATGAGCCAAGTACTGCGGGAAATTTTTCCCCGCCCAATCCGATCGCAGTATTATCCGGCCCAAACCACGCGGAAGAAATTGCTTCAGAAATGGCGACCTGCGCGGTGATCGGCTCTGATGACCACGATTTAGGCTTTCGGATTCAAGATTTGTTCACGTTCCCGCATTTTCGCTCTTATACGAGCGATGATCTCGCTGGGATTGAATTCGGCGGTGCAGCGAAAAACGTCTATGCCATTGCGGCTGGCGTGGCTCACGGACTAGGGCTAGGCGACAATGCAGTCGCCGCACTAGTGACCCGTGCTCTAGCAGAAATGACCCGTCTCGGCACAGCATTGGGCGGGAGAATCGAGACTTTCTCCGGGCTCTCTGGAGTAGGAGATCTCATCGTAACCTGCTTTTCTCCCCATTCACGAAATCATCGTGTCGGCTTAGCACTAGGCGGTGGAAAAACACTCAACGAAGCTGTCGCCGCACTGGGCATGATCGCGGAAGGCGTGCCGAGCACTTCATCAATTTATGAAACTGCCAAAAAAATTGGCGTCCGCACGCCGATCATCGATGCGGTTTATGGAATTCTTTATGAAGGGAAATCCGCGCCTATCGCGATGCGGGAGCTTCTCGCCCGTGATCCACGTCCCGAACACAGCTAACATTGATGACTGAAATTCTAGATCTCTTTTTGCACCTGCCAGACCACTTGCGGGATTTCATCCGTGACCACGGGACGCTGGTTTACGGACTGCTATTCCTGATTATTTTTTGTGAAACAGGCTTAGTCGTTACTGCCGGTTTTTGCCGGGAGTATTCTTTACTTTTTCGCCATTGGCGCGATCGCTGCAGAGCTTCTTCTGGCTTAAACATCTGGATCGCA
>JAAURL010000196.1 GCA_012032235.1 Akkermansiaceae bacterium
TCCGAGGCCCTTTCCATGCGTTGGCTCGTCAACTACGCTCGCAACCGCAAGGGCACACCGATGCACGTTGCTCTTGCGAACGAGATCAAAGACGCCGCAAACAACCAAGGCAGTGCCGTCCGCAAACGCGACGATGTGCACAAGATGGCTCAAGCCAACCGCGCCTTTGCTCACTTCCGTTTCTAATTGACACCAGTGCTCTAGCAATTTCCCGAAAGTGAATCCTAATAGTCCAAACCGCCAATACGTGCTCGAGCGCACCCGAAATATCGGGATCGCTGCGCACATTGATGCGGGAAAGACGACGCTCACCGAGCGAATTCTGTTTTACACAGGGATGATTCACAAAATCGGGGAAGTTCATGATGGTGGCGCTACCACTGACTGGATGGAGCAAGAGCGCGAGCGTGGAATTACCATTACTTCCGCAGCCGTCACTACCGAATGGTGGCAGCATCCGGAGGAGGGAATGACCAAGCTTTTCCCGAGTCATAAAAATCGCATCAACATCATCGATACTCCTGGCCACGTTGACTTCACTGCTGAAGTTGAGCGTTCACTGCGGGTTCTCGATGGTGCAATCGTCGTTTTTTGCGGAGTCGCCGGAGTGCAGCCACAAACCGAAACCGTCTGGCGCCAAGCGACGAAATACCACGTTCCGCGGATCGTGTTCGTCAATAAGATGGACCGCACGGGAGCGAATTTCCAAAGTGTTTTCGAGGAAATCAAGGAAAAACTCGGAGCCAACGCTGTTCGCATTTTGATCCCGATCGGCGCGGAAGACCAACTCGTTGGCCAAATCGACGTGGTGAATCAAAAAGCGATTTATTATTCTGACGACGATAAGTTTGGCTCTACTTACTCCGTGAGAGAGCTTGAGGGCGACCAGATTGCTCTTTGTAAAGAAGCCCACGAAGAGCTGATCAGCGCCGTCGCAGATGTCGATGACGCAGTGGGAGAAAAATTTCTGAACGAAGAGGCGATTTCACTCGAAGAACTCAAGCAGGGCATTCGCCGCGCTACTATTTTAAACAAACTCGTCCCAGTCGCCGGGGGTTCTGCTTTCAAAAACAAAGGCGTCCAATATCTTCTCGACGCTGTTGTCGATTATCTCCCAAGTCCACTGGACATTCCTGCCGCCATCGGCATGGATCCAGATAACGAGGAGACAAAAATCGAGGTGATCACCTCGGACAACGAAAAGTTTGTCTCATTGGCCTTCAAGCTCTGGGCCGACAAGTTCGTTGGGAAACTCGTTTTCTTCCGTGTTTATTCAGGTGTCATCAAAAAAGGCGATACGGTCTACAATCCACGCACCCGCCGCTCCGAACGCGTCGGTCGTTTGATCCAAATTCAAGCCAACGAGCACAAAGACATCGATGCTTGTTATGCCGGTGACATTGCCGCAATGGTTGGCATCAAAAATGTCACTACAGGCGACACTCTCGCCGCTGAAAACCACGATGTGGTTCTTGAGCCCCCAACTTTCCCGGAGCCAGTCATCTCAATGGCTGTCGAGCCGAAGACCAAAGCTGACCAAGAAAAACTCGCTCTCGCATTAGGTCGCCTTTCCGAAGAAGACCCAACCTTCATGGTGAAGACCGACGAGGAAACTGGGCAAACGATTATTTCCGGAATGGGTGAACTTCACCTTGAGATCATCATTGATCGCCTCCGCCGTGAGTTCAAAGTCGAGGCGAATACGGGTGCGCCACAAATCGCTTACCGCGAAACGATCACCCAAGCCGCAGGAGGCGAGGGGAAGTTGATCAAGCAATCCGGTGCCGCGGCCAATATGGTCACGTGATTCTCTCAGTCACGCCAAATGAAAAAGGCAAAGGATTGACCATCGAAAACAAAGTGATCGGTGGCACAATTCCTAAAGAATACATCAATGCCGTTTACAAAGGCGTGAATGAATCGATGACTAATGGAATCATTGCTGGCTATCCAGTCATCGATGTGCATGTGGAGATCCTCGACGGTTCCTACCACGATGTAGATTCCAATGAAAATGCTTTCACCATGGCTGCGATTTTCGCCATGAAGGACGGCTTTAAAAAAGCAAAGTCTATTTTACTCGAGCCCATCATGGCGGTCGAAGTTTCCACTCCAGATGATTACCAAGGTGACGTGATGGGTGATCTCAGCCGCCGCCGTGGACAAATCCAAAACACGGAATCCAAAGGTAAGCTCTCCATTGTGCATGCCAATGTTCCACTCAAAGAAATGTTCGGCTACTCAACAGCCGTTCGCACTCTGTCTTCAGGACGTGCTTCGTATGCCATGACTCCATCGCATTTCGAGCAAGTTCCCACCAATATCGTCGAAGAAATCGTCAGTGATCGCCTTGGCTAACTGACCTGATTACTCGCCCTGTAGCCTACCACGTAAACCGTCAAATAACCTCCACACTCGCCCTTATGGAAAATCAGAAAATCCGCATCCGCCTGCGCGCCTTTGATCATCGCGCTATCGACCGTTCCGCCCAAGAAATCGTGGAGACTGCAAAACGCACCGGAGCCCGTGTTGCTGGCCCAATCCCACTTCCTACCCGTATCGAAAAGTTCAGCGTCAACCGTTCGGTTCACGTCAACAAAAAATCGATGGAGCAGTTCGAAGTTCGGACTCACAAGCGCCTCCTCGACATCGTCGATCCAACCGCCCGCACGGTTGATGAGCTCAAAAAGCTCAATTTGCCAGCCGGTGTTGACATCACCATCCGTATCTAAGCTCTCGTTATCTAGCTTCTTTTCACTGATAACTTCCAAATTCTAACTTTCTTTTAAAGCCATGTCACTCGGCCTCCTCGGCAAAAAAATCGGTATGACCCGTCTGTTCGACCAACAGGCTGGCACCATGATCCCTGTCACCGTCATCGACGTTTCCGGCAACACGATTCTCCAAGTAAAAACTCCCGAAAAAGACGGATACACCGCACTTCAAGTGGGTTATGATGACCAAAAAGAGCAACGTGTTTCCAAACCCGCTCTCGGTATTTTCAAAAAGGCAGGATCGACGCCAAAACGCTTCATCAAAGAGTTCCGCTTCGAAGAACGGCGCAGCTCCTGAAGTGCATCCCGGTATCGAAACATTCACTGCTGGCCAATGGGTTGACGTGATTGGCGATTCCAAAGGTCGTGGCTTCCAAGGTGCGGTGAAGCGCCACGGATTCGGCGGTCTCAAAATGACTCACGGCTCCATGATGCACCGCAGAACCGGGGCGATCGGTTGCCGCTCCACTCCAGGTCGCGTTTGGAAAAACCAAAAAATGCCTGGCCACATGGGAACGACCCGCAGCACAGTGCAAAATCTCAAAATCGTCGCCGTTCGCCCAGAAGACGGTGTGATCCTCGTCTCAGGCGCAGTTCCCGGCTCAATGGTAACTACGTCACAGTCCGTCCCGCTAAGAAAAAGTCCGCCTAATTTCGGCGACACTCTGAAACCTCTCAAGATTCCAAGTCATGTCCGCTAAGACTTTCACAGAACAAGACGCTCAAGCCGCCAACCTCGTGTTGGTAGGTGCAGAGAAAGGTCGCCAAGCTGTTCACGATCTCGTGATCGCATACCGCGCCAATCGCCGCACCGGCTCCGCAAACACCAAGACCCGTGGCGAGGTTTCCGGTAATAACCGTAAAATCTATAAGCAAAAAGGCACGGGTGGCGCACGTCACGGTGATAAGCGTGCCCCGATTTTCGTCGGTGGTGGTGTGGTTTTCGGCCCACGTCCTCGTGATTATTCCAAGCACGTTCCTAAGAACGTCCGGAAACTCGCGCTGCGCCGCACTCTTGGCGACCTCGTACGTGCAGAAAAAATCAAAATTGTTGATTCCTTTTCCATCGCTGACGGCAAAACCAAATCCTTCATCGCCGCGATCAATGCAATTTCTCAACCGGGCAAAATCCTTGTCGTTGGCAACAGTTTTGATGATTCCACCTACCTTGCTGCTCGCAATGTAGCTTGGGTGCAATTAGTCACCGGCTCCGACGTGAACGTCGAGCAACTCCTCCTTGCTAACACCATCATCTTTGTGGGTGATGCTGTTCAAACCATCGCAGCTCGCACTGCCTGAACCCCGGACATAACACCGAGATCATGAAAGACATTTACCAGGTCATTAAAAACGTCCGCCTCTCCGAGAAAGCGACGATGCTTCAGGAGACAAATAACGAGGTTACCCTCGAAGTGGATCGTAAGGCGAATAAGCTTGAAATCAAACAAGCCGTCGAGCAACTCCTCGGAAAGTCCGTGTTGGCCGTTCGCACTGCCAACTATGACGGAAAACTCCGCCGCCAACGCCGTGCTGATGCCGGCCGCACCAATCACTGGAAAAAAGCGATTGTCCGTCTCAAAGAAGGCGACTCGCTCGATTTCATCTAAGCGATTTACGCGCTGCTCCAAACGTAACACTTTAACGTTCCGATTGTCATGCCACTGAAAAATTTCAAGCCAATCACTCCGTCCGCTCGCTATAAGAATCTTCCGTCCTTTGACGAAGTGACTAAGAGCAAGCCAAGAAAAAAAGCCTCCTCACTCCGCTTAAGCGCGAGTGTGGTCGTAATAACACTGGCCGCATCACTTGCCGTCACATTGGCGGTGGCCACAAGCGCCACTACCGTTTGATTGACTTCAAGCGCGGCAGACACGATGCTCCAGCAACCGTTGTCGGCATCGAATACGATCCCAACCGCACTTGTCGCATCGCTCTCATCCAGTATGAAGACGGTCAAAAGTCCTACATCCTTGCTCCACTCGGTCTTGAGGTCGGCGCGAAGGTTGTTGCCGGTGCGAACGTCGCTCCCAAAACAGGAAATGCGATGCCACTCAGCGCTGTGCCATTAGGAACTTCCATTCACAACATCGAACTCATCCCCGGTAATGGTGGTAAAGTCGCCCGTGCTGCTGGTCAGCTCGCGGTCCTTTCCAACCGGGACGGTGGCTGGGCACTCGTGAAAATGCCATCCGGTGAGATCCGCCGCTTCAATGATCGTTGTTTTTGCACGATCGGCCAAGTTGGAAACCGAGATCACATGAACGAAACCTCCGGCAAAGCGGGTCGCACTCGCTGGCAGGGCGTTCGCCCAACTGTTCGCGGTATGACGATGAACCCAGTCGATCACCCGAACGGTGGTGGTGAAGGTAAGTC
>JAAURL010000197.1 GCA_012032235.1 Akkermansiaceae bacterium
AAAAGGCGAATTCTCCACGAAAGCTAACCAACAACGGAGCCATTTTACCTCAGAAGCAGCCGATTTCGCGACTCCTCATACCGAACCCTGAAAAACCGCTTTTAATCAGCGTTTCCTTAGATCACGCATGGTCACCCTGACAGGCAGGGATCGCTCTCCGAGCGGTCCGCCTGAGAGAGGACCCGGACGGCTCGGAGATCCGTCCCTACCTGATTCATGACGGCTCGGAGATCCGTCCCTGCCTTTCTCGCACTCTCTTAAGCTTTCTATCGAGCACCTCTAGTCAGAATCTCGTTAGGGGCAGCCCTCGCATGGTAACATTTTACGAACAAATTTAGAATCCGAGCCATGTCTTATCGACCATCTTTCTTACTATTTTCTGTGTCTATCTGCGGTTTTAAAAACCCAAATGTCGATAACCCCGTCACCCTTACTTCCTTTTAAGGCGAGAGCGGGGCTTGTCATCACTTCACAAAATGCAGAGATTCGTTGTGAGATGAATTTCGATTTCGACACTGTCGTTTCCCGGCGTAGTACGGGCTGTATCAAATATGACCGCAAGCCAGATCTGGATCCATTCTGGGTCGCAGATATGGATTTCCCATCTACGCCGCCGATTTTAGAAGCTCTGCATCGCCGTGTAGATCACGGGATTTTTGGTTATGCGCAGCCACATACTGGGCTAAATGAAGCTGTAATTGATTATCTAAAAAATCGCCGTGGCGCGACGGTTCCTCTGGAGCAGATCATCCATCTAGGCGGCCTCGTTCCGGCGCTCTCTCTTGCCATTCGTGCCTTTTGCCAGCCTGGCGAAGCAGTGATGACCTGCACACCTGTTTATCCGCCGTTTATCGGAACCCATCATGACGGCAAAGCGCAACTGATCGCTGTGGATCACATCATGGTCGATGGCCGTTGGAGTTTTGATTGGGAAGCGCTGGAAAGTGCCGTAACACCGGAAACGAAAGTCTTTCTCCTTTGCAATCCGCAAAATCCGTTAGGCCGCGTTTTTTTCTGCCAGTGAGATCATCAAGTTGGCGGAGTTTTGTGAAGAGCACGCTCTCGTTCTTGTTTCGGATGAAATCCACTGCGACTTGATTTTTGATGAATCGGAAACACCACATTTCTCCGCGTTGAATTTACCCGAACCTCTCGCAGCACGGACGATCACGCTTTTTATCACCTAGCAAAACCTGGAACATTGCGGGACTAGGTTATGCTTTTGCCGTGATTCCAGATGATTCGCTCCGGCGGCGTTTTGCTGCGGCTCGCGGGCATACTTTGAGCGAGATCAATGCGCTTTCCTACTATGCGGCAGAGTCTGCTTACCGCGATGGCGAGCCATGGCGGCGGGAGTTGATCAGCTATCTGAAAACCAATCGCGACACTCTGGTGGATTTCATCAATAAACGCTGCGAAGGATTAAGCGTGGCTGCGGGAGAGGCCACCTATCTGGCGTGGATCGATGCACGTGGCATGGGAATCGAAAATCCCGCAGAGCACTTTGAGAAAAAAGCCGGGCTTTTCCTGTCTGATGGGGCTTACTTTGGCTGGTCCTGGCTTGGATCCAGCTTTAATCTTCGGCTGCCCTAGATCACGGATGCTGGAAGGCTTGGAGAAAATCGCAGGCGCGATTTGAAGGTTAGATCTAAATCGGCTGGAATGCATTCCCATCAATTTCATGCTCTGCTCTCTACCGCCCGCATCGCCAATGTGCCGAGTGTGCTGAGCAATGTGTGGTTAGGCTTGGCGTTAGGGTCAGTGGCGGGAACAGGAAAAGCGGGAGATTGGATGAGTCACCAATTTTGGGCTCTCAGCGTAGCTGGCGTATTGCTCTATGTTTCGGGAAATTTCCTGAACGATTGGATGGATCGCTCCTGGGATGAGCAACATCGACCGGAGCGGGCACTGCCGAGGCGGATTTTTACGCCGGAACTGTATCTTCGTGCTGCGCTATTCCTGATGGCTGCTGGAGTCTCAGTGGCAGGAGCGATCAACTGGCAGGCGGGAGGGATCGCCGTGCTAATCGTGAGCTGCATTGGGATTTACACGATCTGGCATAAGCGCGCGGCCTTGGCGGTGATCCCCATGGGATTTTGCCGGGCTTTGCTCCCGATGATGGGTGCTTTGGGAACTTTACAAAACGGCGCGTCCATCGCTTGCTGCGCGACTGTGGCGGGAGTGGGAGCGATTTCCTTGTTTTGCTACATTGTGGGATTGTCGCTGAGTGCGCGGAACGAATCGCTCCCGAATCCACCAGCCTCAGCAAAACTTTTCTCTCTCTGTTTATTCGCAGTGCCGCCTATTTTGGTCATGACTCCTTTTGCGATTTCTCAGGAAATTTCCCTCCATTGGCTATTCGGAGTAGTCCCCTATCTCGTCTGGATCGCTCTTTGTTTGAGTATTTTAGGAAACCGATTTCCAAATACGTTTCAATGCTCCTGGCAGGGATTTCACTAGTGGACTGGATTTTCCTGCTCCCATTTGGGCTGTGGATCGCAGGAGAAAATTTCTCTTTAATCCCACCAGCGTGACCTGCCTGCTCCTTCCACCACTCGCTTTTATCTCGGCTTTGCTCCTGCAAAAAATCGCTCCCGCTACCTAGACGGGAGAAACGATGAGGAGGGAAAATCTCAAATCATCCCCAGCTTCATCTTTCCTTCTTCGGAAATCATTTCTTGATTCCAAGCAGGATCCCAAACGAGCTCGACGCGCGCATCATCGATGCCATCGATGGTCATGATTTTCGCTTGAGCATCTGCTGCGATGACGGGCCCCATGCCGCAACCGGGAGCTGTGAGTGTCATCTTCACTGCGACGGTTTTTTTCCCGTCTGCCTCCTCGATCGCGCAATCATAAACGAGACCGAGATTTACGATGTCCACAGGGATTTCTGGATCGTAGACACCTTTTAGCTGCGCCCAGACTTGCTCCTCTAACGGCGCGTCTTTTAGACGGACGACTTCGGCCTGTTTTTTGCCTCCTCCTCAGGATTGACGCCTAAAGCATCGGCATCTTGGGAGGAAATCCGTGCAAGACCTTGGGAAGTGGCCACCGTGAAAGTGCCGCCGAGACGCTGGGTGATAAAAACTGCGGTCCCTGCTGGCAGGGAAAGCGAATCGCCACTAGGGATCTGGATGGCGCTAACTTCGCGGGAGAGGAGAATTTCTTGATGCATGGGCGGGAGTAAAGACTAGCTCCACGTAGACGGCAAGGGATGAGTTTAAAAAGCACGGGAGCACCGTGCTTGAATAAGCCCTAGCTCGCAGATAGGAACTGGTCGTGCTGATTCGAAACCGACTTGAAGATTTACCTGCTCTCGATGCTCCACTCCATTTAGCGCTGGGCGTTTTCGATGGTGTGCATGTGGGTCATCAAGCCGTGATTTCTCGGGCGGTCAATGCCGCTAAACAGGAGGGCGGCCTAGCAGGGATGCTGACTTTTGACCCCCACCCCATCCGCGTGATCGCGCCGAACAAAGCGCCAGCTGCTTTGTTAGAACCCTAAATCACAAAGCGCGCACCGTGGCCGAGCTAGGAGTGCAGCTTTTCATCCCGATCCATTTTGACGCGGCATTTTCGCAAATAGAGGCTGCCGAATTTATCCAGCGGCTCACCGTCGCACCTATTAGGACGATCGCTGTCGGAGAGGATTGGCGGTTCGGGCACAATCGCAGCGGTGATGCCAATTTCCTGCGAGCAGAAGCCGTGCGGCGTGGATTTCAGCTAGAAGCAGTCGCTCCCGTGATGCACGACGGCGAACGCATCAGCAGCACCCGCATCCGCCAAGCGATTCGGGACGGGAACTTGAGCGCTGCAGAGCAAATGTTAGGGAGGATTTACGGCGTTTGTGGCGTCGTCATCGAAGGGAAAAAACTCGGGAGAACGATCGGATTTCCCACCGCAAATTTACAAACGGGAGATGCACAGCTACCTCCCGATGGTGTTTGGGCCGTACAAGTGCGGCTGCCGGATGGCACCTATCAGGGAGGAGTCGCCAATTTGGGAACTCGACCGACCGTGAACGGCACATCGAAATTGCTGGAGGTTCATCTATTTGATTCTTGCAACGATCTTTATGGAAAAGAATTGGAAATCGGCTTCCGCAAACACCTGCGGCCTGAATGCAAGTTTGAATCAATCGATTCATTAAAAGCTCAAATTCAAAAAGATGCATCTGATGCGAGAGAAATTTTGGAGAATTTAAAATCGGGATCTTGACATTGATATAGTTCACGTGAACACTTTTCGCATGAACACAATTCTACCTTTCCTGCACAAGCTCCAGCAAGTTTTAGAAGCCCGTTTCCCGGAGTTTTTCGGCACAAATCTACGCGCCGCTCCAGAATTGTCGTTCAGCTAGAATTTCCCTGGGAGCTAAAAAGATAAATTTTTCGGATTTTGCGCTTACTCTTGGCGGAGAAAATCTCTATTTCTCGCGCAGACAGCTCACATGGAGACTTTTAAACCCACTATTTTCCTTCGTGGCAAAGCCGCTTTACTGGCGACTGCCTGCATGATTTCTCCCACGATGGGAGGCGAACCCTTTCGCGGATCAAGCTCCGCCGATCACATTGAGGCGAAGGTTCTCGCCTCGCTAGATGAAGCGCAAGAACTGCTCAAAAAAGGCGACGAAGCTTATACTTCCGCACGCTATGCGGATGCCGTTGAAGCCTATGGCGGAGCCCACGAACTCATCCCGGATGCACCAGCAACCAAGGAGCTAAAAAGCGCTGCCGCGGAGCGCTATGCGCAAGCCTCCGTGGAGCAAGGACGCTATCTTTCCAGAAAAGGCGATGTCGCTGGCGCGAAAGCAATGGTGGACAAAGTGTTAGGAGAATCTGTCGCGCCAAAGCACATCGGTGCATTGAATTTCCGGGCAGAGCTAGACGATCCCATCCGCACGAATCCAGCGCTGACTCCAGAACACGCAAAGAACGTCGACTCTGTGCGCCGCCTGCTTTACACCGCTGAAGGTGCCTATAATTTGGGGAAATTCGACCAAGCGAAATCGACTT
>JAAURL010000198.1 GCA_012032235.1 Akkermansiaceae bacterium
GCGATGAGTGGGATGGCGCGGAGTCCGTTGGATGACTTGTGATGGTGTGCGGCAGCATACGGCGACCAGTGATCGCCGCCACGAAGGAGACGAGGATTAAAAACTGCGGCCTGGCCTGCGGAGCTTTATTACTTGTTGTGACGACATCCTTACCATCCGGCCCCTTGGTGGTTTGTTCGAACATTTTATTCATCAATGGTATCGTCATGGATGAGGTCCGCACTTGTATTCTGACCTGCCTAGTCAGAATTGGCTCCTTCATCGAGGCTGGTGCTGACGTGTTGGAGGGCGAAGGTGTAAAGAGTGTTCCAGGAGAAGCGACACTTTTGGCCCTTATTTTTTGATAGAATAACGGCAGACGATGATCGCTGCTACATTGCAGTGCGCTTCCAGATCAATTAAATCGATCAATTTTTCGACTTCCGTATTGATTTCATCGCTGTGGAAGCTTTGATCGCTACTTCGCAGTCATTTCCGATTATTTCTCATGTCCACTGAACTCCAAGCTTCATCCAATACCATCGACTCCGGCCCATTGGCTGAGATTTCCCAAGGGCCAAATGCTTTTGAAGCATTTCTCGATCGCAATCAAAAAAGCCTCATTATTCTGGGGGTTTTAGGCGTGATTACTGCGGTTGCCTTGATTGTCTATCAAGGCATTTCAAAAAGCCGTCAGGAAACTGCTGGGGCAGCTCTGAATAAAGCTGAAGATCTTGCAGCTTTGCAGGCAGTGGTGAATGAACATGGCGAGACGGCTGCTGCGAGCAGTGCGATGGTGCTTCTGGCAAACAGCCAATGGATGGCGGGAAAAAAAGATGAGGCCATCGCAACATTGCAGAAATTCGTTTCCGCAAATCCAAATCACCCTGCGCTATACTCCGCTCAGGCAAATCTAGGAACTAAGTTGATGGCACAAGGAAAAACGGGAGATGCAGCTAAAATTTCGAAGGGCTAATTTCGACTCCTGCTGCGAAATTCATCGCTCCTTTAGCCCTGATTTCTCTGGGAGATATCGCCAAGAGCGCTGGTGACCTCCAAAAGGCAGAAACCTACTACAATGATGCAAAATCGAAATTCCCAGACAGTGGCTTCAACGAAAGCGCCAGCAAACGCCTTGCTTCCCTAAAGGCCAAGCCACCTACGGAAATCGAACCTCCTCCAGCTCCTCCAGTGACAGCTCCTACGCTTCCGGCGGATCCTGCACCGGGTGCAATCACGACTCCAGCAATATCCCCTGATCCAGTTATCCCAGCAGCTCCAGAGCCGCAAACTACGCCGCCAGTTACTCCTAATCCTTGATCCATCAGGAATCCATTTGACATCCTAAAGTCCTAAAACTAAAAGAAACCATGTTTAAGAAAGTCATCGGCCAACAAGATCGCAGCGAACCACAAGCCTCGACCACTCCTCCTCCAGCAGCGCCCGCAGCGTCCAGCCAGAGTTCATCACCGACCAGTGGCGATCGCCCATCCGTAGGAGCTACCCGCAATGTTCTCTCCTCAGATGTGGATATCAAAGGCACAGTGAAATTCTCCAACGACCTCGTCGTTGACGGGAAAATCGAAGGAGAAATCCAATCTCAAGGAAATCTAACTGTAGGTGAAAACGCCCGCCTCAAGGCCGAGATCAATACCGCGACGGTCGTCGTTTATGGCAAAGTCCACGGCAATATTTCCGCCACAGATCGCGTCGATCTGAAGGCCAGTGCTGAAGTCATCGGCGACATCAAGGCAAAGACGCTCTCCATCGAGTCCGGTGCGATCTTCGTCGGAAAATCCACTGTCGGTGCACCGAGCGAGGCTGCAGCTTCTCCCGCTTCATCGGTTCCCGCCTCCGCTCCAGGAATGCCTCCTGTAGTGAAAGTCTTCGGCCCACCGGGTGCATCAGCTGCCCCAGTCGTTCGCTGATTCAGCGGGGGATCTACTATCTCATTTTGCCATGGCGCTTCCAGCACCATGGCATTTTTATTTCCTAGCAAAATGGAATCCACACTTGGGGATATTTTCCATGTGCTAGCTTTCTTGACTAGCACTGCCCAGCTGCCCGCTTTATTCTTGCCGCAGATAAGTAAGTAAATTCCTGATTCATTATGCTCGCTGCACTCGATCTCAAAGAAGAAATCCTAGCTCTAAAAAAAGCCAGGAATGCTGTCATTCTCGCCCACAATTACCAAACTGGCGACATTCAGGATGTTGCCGATTACGTAGGTGACTCTCTCGGCCTCGCCTACCATGCAAAGGCGACCAGCGCAGACGTCATCGTTTTTTGCGGTGTCCATTTCATGGCGGAAACTGCAAAAATTGTGAATCCTGGAAAAATCGTCGTTCTCCCCGATGCCGATGCAGGTTGCTCCCTCGAACAATCCTGCCCAGCACCCCAGCTTGAAGCCTTTCTCAAAGCTAACGCAGAGAAAAATTATTACGTCATCGCTTACATCAACTGTTCCGGCGGAGTAAAAGCCCTCTGCGATGTCATCGTCACTTCCGGGAACGCGATCAAAATCGTCAACCAGGCTCCGAAGGACCGCCCCATTCTTTTCGTTCCCGATGAAAATCTAGGTGCTTGGGTCATCGAGCAAACTGGACGTAAAATGGATCTCTGGAAAGGAAACTGCTACGTTCATGTCGAATTCACTCGCGATTCTATCAATCGCATCAAAGCCGAATATCCGGAAGCGCTCGTCGTCGCCCATCCTGAATGCACTCAAGCTGTTAGATTATTGGCTGACGAAGTGTGCTCCACGGAAAAGATGATTTCCTACTGCAAAAATGCACCGGTCAAAGACATCATCGTCGTCACGGAAAGTGGGATGCTCCATCGTCTGCGCAAAGAATGCCCGGACAAAAACCTCATCGCTGGGCCGACGGATCGCTGTGCTTGCGCCGATTGCCGCTACATGAAAATGAACACGTTGCAAAAATTACGTGACTGCCTAGACACACTGCAACCACGAGTCGAAATGGAAGAATCCCTCCGTAGCCGTGCCGAGCTACCATTGTTGCGAATGTTAGAACAATCGAAGTAAGGAGAATGGTTAGTCCAGTCCATTCGACGCATTTCTCATTTTCTCATGTCTAAAATTCTCGTAGGCCTATCAGGTGGCGTTGATAGTGCTGTGGCAGCTGCACTCCTTGTGGAGCAAGGCCACGATGTCGTGGCAGGCTACATGAAAAACTGGATTAACGATGAAGGGATTCCCGGCGACTGCCCTTGGGAGCAAGATATTGAGGACGGACACGCTGTTTCAAAATCGTTAGGTATCGAATTTCGCGTGATTGATTTAATCGATTCATACCGGGATCGAATCGTCGAATATCTCATCGAAGGTTATCGCAACGGCATCACGCCAAATCCGGATGTTTGGTGTAACCGGGAGATGAAATTTGGCGTCTTTCTGGACTATGCTCTCGCCCAAGGTTTCGAACACGTCGCCACGGGTCACTACGCCAGACGTCGCACTTTAGCGGATGGTTCTGCCGCGATCCTTCGCGGTGCAGATCCCAATAAGGATCAGAGTTATTTTTTATCTCTGATGACTCAGAGGCAGGCTGCACATGCTCTTTTCCCAACGGGAGAAATGCTGAAGCCAGAAGTCCGTGAAGTCGCAAAACGGTTTAATTTACCTGTCTCTGAAAAAAAAGATAGCCAAGGGATTTGCTTTCTCGGCCAAGTCAAAATGAGCGATTTTCTGCGGCATTACGTCGCCGATACTCCGGGCGAAATCGTTGATCTTTCTGGGAAAGTGTTGGGCGAACATCGCGGACTGCATCTTTACACCTTGGGACAACGTAGGGGGCACGGCGTCGCCTCTCCCCGCGATGGCATGGCCTATGTTGTTGTGGGGAAAAATGCAGAGAGGAATCAGCTGGTCGTCGGCTGGGACACTCCCGAGTCCTTGGGCCTTTATACGCAGCAATGTACCGTCGGCACACTAACAGCACTCAACGAGTCATTCGATACGCGCCGAATGATCGAAGCTCAACCGAGATATCGTGCTAAAGCGGAACCTGCACTGATAGAGCCACAAGCTGACGGGAAATTCGCCTCAAGTTCCAACGCCCTCAACGCGCCATCGCTGCAGGTCAAATCTGTGCTCTCTACGACGGGGGACGACTACTAGGCGGTGGAGTTTTTGAAAGTTTAGAATAGTCTGCCGAGTATTCACAAAATTATATGATATCGATCAAATCGACACTTGTCGTGATTTCCCTATGTAGCGCAGTATTTGCTGCCGAAGAGAAATGGGTTGAGCTTTTTAACGGTAAAGATCTCGAGGGTTGGGTGCAACGTGGCGGTACAGCGACTTATAAGGTGGAAGATGGTGTGATTGTTGGAACTTCTGCCTCGAAAATTCCAAATAGTTTTCTCTGTACGAAGAAGGATTATAGCGATTTTATCCTAGAATATGAATTCAAGATTGATCCTCGCTTAAACTCTGGAGTTCAAATACGCAGCCAGAGCTTGCCTTCACCCATAGAAGTCACCTGGGAAGGAAAAGTCATCAAGATCCCGGCTGGACGCGTTCACGGCTACCAAATTGAAATCGATCCCAATCCTTACAACAACCGGATGTGGAGTGGTGGGATCTATGAAGAATCCCGCCGTGGCTGGCTTTACCCACCACCATCATCTGAGGAAAAGAAAACTGTCTTCAGTGAACAAGGTCGCAGGCTATTTAAGCAAGATGACTGGAATAAGATACGCCTCGAAGCAATCGGTGATTCTTTGAAAGTCACTCTAAATGGTGAAGCTCGCACGGATTTAAAGGATTCATTTACATCGTCCGGATTCATCGGCCTACAAGTCCACGCGATTCCAGACAATTTGGAAGGAACCCAAGTGAGGTGGCGAAACCTGAGAATCCAAGAAGTGCCTGCACCAGAGCAAAATAAACTCACCGCAGAAGAAACCGCTGCCGGTTGGAAACTTCTCTGGGATGGCAAACCACTGCAGGTTGGCGCGTGCCAAAACTTCCATGATTTTCCCAAAAGCGACGTGGAGTATCGAAAA
>JAAURL010000026.1 GCA_012032235.1 Akkermansiaceae bacterium
GATGCGCCCCAGCACATCGGTCTTGAGCAAAGAGCCCGCAAGCACCGCAACCCCATCAGGGGAAAATGTTTCGTTCGCCGTATTCATAAACGCCGTAGGTATCACACCTACGACGGTTATGACTAGAGGTGCTTCGTAGGACGCTTACTTTTGATGAGGCAACGGGATCCTATCAGTCGATGATAGAAATATTTTCGGTGTCCGCTTCAATGAGGTAACACGAACCAACTCCAGCACTTCCTAAGACGCTTACTTTCTATCTGGTGTTTCGTTCAATTTACTGAGCGGGGAAGTCGAATTCAACTCGGTAAAACTGTCTGGACGTGCCTTCGTCAGCTTGTAATTCGTATCGGTCGTCTACGTCTGCGGTCACTTGGTTCACAACCCTCCAGCTTCCTTGTGACATATCGGGTGAAGCCATCAAGCGATAGGTAACGCCCTGCTTTGCGTCGAAGCCAAATGAAATACGATCTGTGGGACCGCCAAGAAGGCTGGTAGTGGCGAAGCTTGGTTTGAGAATTTCATTGGAGCCAAGTCCCGGCCCTGGCAGCTGAACATTATCCCCAGCGTTGGCAGCCAGTGCTCCACTACCGCGGATGTAATCGATGGTAGTGACTCCGGTGCTTATGAGGTCGAAGCGTAGGCTTTTGATGTTTCTGCCTACCCACTCCGGATGGGTCGAAAGGTCGAAGGTGGCGATGGCGTATCCTGAATTGGCGACATAAGCCGGAGTGCTAGTCAAAGTACGGATACTAGAGGGGCCGCCGTTTTCATTGCCCCAGAAGAGCTTTAGGCTTCCGCTCTGCGTCGCTCGATAGCGAACCATTATTGAACTCACCGAAGAGCCTAGGAAATCCAACCCACTCCGAGCTATAATGGGGCCGCTGTTAGCAGCTGCGATCATGGTTCCTCCTGCAACGGAAGTTTCGGCGATGCCGGACGGAACCCAGCCGTAGATAATCGTTATCTTTATTGAATTCGAAACGAAGGTCATTTGCATTTTCAGGATTATTGCCAGTCAAAACTTCAAATGCATTTGAGCGCCCGTCGCCATCGCTGTCGGAAGTCCCGAAGTCAATTGAATCGATCCAAGTGGTCGTTCCTGCCCCAGCAAGAGTGTCGAGCCTAAGCTGTGTGATGGTCCGGCCTACCCACTCCGGATTATTAGCGAGATTAAAGATCGCGGTTCTATAACCACTGTTTGCAACGTAGCTGGCAGCAGTCGCGCTCTGAGCTGCAGATATGGGGCCAGTTTCATCAGCCCAAAAGATTTGCAAATTGCCACCGGCATTCGAGCGGTAGCGGACAAACATGACGAGGTTGTCTGAGGCTTTGAAATTAAAGCCTGTGCGAGTCATCTGAGGATCTCCTCCGCTAGCGGCCACAACGAGCTCACCGCCAGTCACAGTCGCTGAAGAGGTGGTTCCCGTGGGGGCCCAGCCTGCCAAGTTCCCATTGGTGTTGAATGGGAAGGACAAATCATTTGAACGCATTGGATCGCGGACACCAGTAACATAATCTCCCGTGCCGAGTGCTTCTGCATAATCGCCCATCCCATCTCCATCTGTATCGACTGTCGAAAGCGCACCATTTGAATTCCATCTAACAAAAACCCTAGTAGTTTGGTGAGCAACTGTAGTTTGGTTAAAGAACTTAACCCATAAATCGCCATTTGAGGTATCCCTATAATAAGTGGAAACCGTAGCGTTATCCAACGCTGCTTTAGAGCTCGCTTGGCTCAAAAGCGCATTGTTGACGTCGTGCTCCACTCGAATCCCCGGATAGTTTCCTACATCACGGAAGCGGGTTTTTATGAAATCATTCACTGCGACATCCCCGATCCCTAAGATGAATCGATTCCCTTGAGGGATGGTGTGGAACTTGTAGGTGTAATAGTAGCTATCATTGACGATTAACGGCAATTCTACCTGAACATCGAACAAGTGACTATAATACATGGACACAGGCGGCTGATTGTCCCTCTCGCGCGTTACAGTCATGTCCGTGATGATTGGATCATATGCCGAAGGAGCAGTGAGAGTGGTGTAGGCAAATTTGTAGGGCGAACGGTAAGTGTTCACCCAGTTCGCAGGCTGGAAGTCCGAGGAGGTTCGCATGAACGGATTGTTCGCAATAATCGAGCTATTCGCCAATCCTGCCACTGAGCCATCCACATCTCGCAGCACCATCATCCAATCTCGTGGGTTTTCGTAGTGCTGCGGCCCATTACCGCCATCACGGATGCTGTAGTTGTAGAGGAAAGATTTGGGTGTGCCCGGGTGGTTGAAGGTTATCTTTTCAAACAGCGCATTCGTGTGCTTAAAGGACGCTCCATTGTTTGAAAATATCGTGCTATCCGCCGCATCAAAACCGACAAGGTGGACGTTCTTAAAATTGGCCGGACCATCATAAGATCGGTGGAATGCTCTAAGAATCCCGGGAGGGTTGACCCGATCAGTAGGATTCTTGAAGAGCCCTAGATTGGAATTGGCCACCGCAAGTGTATCTTCCGTGAGGGAGTTTTGAGCCATCATGAAATGATGGGCGTTATCCGCCATTTGAAAGCTCCGGAAAGTTAAAAGGCTAGGACTGGAAAAGTCGGTAAGGCCGGTGTAGACTCCTAAGTAGTTGGCGAGTAGCGTGCTATTTTCGACCACAATTCCGCCAGGAAACTGGGTCCCTAAGTTTGGAATGATGTCGTGATCGGGAGTGAGTCCGTCGCTCACATCCAATCCGGTCCGGCAGGAGTGCGCGATATTTCCCGTGTTTGAGCCTAGTGGCTCTTGGCTGGGATCATGATTTGAGAAGCGCGGGTCGCTTGCAGATTGTCCCACGACGTAGCGCGGGAAAAGCTGCCAGATACCCGTACCTTGAGTGCCAGCGGCGACATTGTTTTCAAAAATATTATTGGGGTTGGTGAGCCAGTAGTTTGCTGGGGAAACGCGCTGGACAGCATTACCCGTAAAATCTGAAGGTGTGACAGCTTCTGCGAGACTCGCAGGACGCCGGGAGAGCGCTAACAAATTGCTATAGATCCGGTTGAAACGCTCCGAACCATCTTCCAGCATGAAACCATGCCCAATGTGGTCGTAGCAGGCATTTCCCTCAACTCGGGTGAATTCGGTGCCGTGAATGACGAGCGCCCGGTTGAAGGATCTATCTACACTGTTATTCCGGAAATACTGGCCTTTGCCTTCTTCGCCCAGCATATGGAAGTGTAAAGGATACCTGCCTTTAGTACTTTTACGACCCATACGAAAGAAAGCGGCTCCTTCGATGTAGCCGCGCCCACCCGGAATAAATCCAGACGCTCCAGCGAGCGTGCTATTGCCTTTCATGATCATCACGTGGCCGCCAAAACCTTGGTTCACACCAGGACTCTCAGTATCTGCTGCGCCTTGGATCGTGACGTTGCGGCTCAGCAGGCCGACCTCGGCACGCAGGTCAAGATTCCAAGTTCGTGCCGGGCTGGTCCGCGTGTGCGTCTGTTGAACGCCGATGTGTTGATAGGTCAGGGGAGAATTCAACGTGAGGGTCAGACCATCGGAACTACGCGACTGGATCGTCCGAGTCTCGGATTCGTTCCAATCCGTGGACGAAGCGGCCACGAGAATCTTCGCGCCGACCGGCCAAGTCACGGGCTGAGCGAGAGTCAAGGTGTTGGAGCCAGCTGCCGCGGTGGCGTTTAGCTTGGTCCAAGACACGGTCTCCGCGCCGTGGATGTCAACGACACCACCATTGATCGAGGCGATTACATTACCATCGATCATTTCATGGCCAGTAGTGGTACAGGTGCACGCAGTGGGACTGGTGCATACACCACCAGTCAGAGTGATCGTCAGATTATTGGTGAAACGAGAAGTTTCTGACCCGATTTCGACACGCGCAGTGGGGCCATCTGCGATGATCGAGCACGCCTGTACGACGAGGTCTTGACGAGCAAAGCGCAGCGTGCCTCTCACCACGAGCGAATCCACCACGATATTTTGATCCACGACAACGGTCTTGCCCGCTGGAATTTCGATATCGCTAAGCGCGGCAGGCACGGTCCCGCCCCAAGTCGCAGGATTCGACCAATTTTCTGCCGCCGAAACGCTTTCAATCGTCAAATCATCAATAAAGACCGTGTTGTCGCCGCCATTGGGATTGGTCGACTCAAGCCGCAGGATTCGATCCCCCGTCCCCAGCGCAACCGAAGATGTGACGTAATCAACGTAGTTTTGGTTCGGCGGAGCAATTGTATCGATAAGGACATTATCCAAAAACACTCTGAAATTTTGGAAGCTAGCGTGCCCGCGCCGAAGCGCTGTGCGGCTTTCAGTCTCATGCGGAACGTCCCGCTTGTTGGGAAATTCACTGTGCACTCAGCGCTAGTCACGCCTTGCAAGAAAAGAACTTGTGAGCCCGCTGGCGCATTAGGATTACTCGCTGTAAGTCCACTACCGTTCCGAGCAATTCCCGAGCCAGAGACAAAAGACCAACCTGAACCAGCCGGGCCGTAAGCAAATGAATTTGCCGCAAGGGCGGGAGCTTCAAAGCTTGAGTTTGTGACAGTTTGAGCCTTGAGAGCGGGAGCTGTTAAAACGCCACATGTGTCTAAGATAGCAAATAGCTTAGCTACAGGTCTTAGCCAACAAATTAAGGACAAAGCTCTTGAAATAAATAAGTTCATTACCTGCATATGACAATCGATTAGATTTCAGTTTAACATGATTACTTTAGTATCGCATGCTAGCATTTTTGATAGATTTTGAGTAATCTTCCACACGTCTTTCTTACATTCGACTCAAATTTATACAACTGGTTTTATTTGGATTAAAAATTCCAGCTTCAGGTTTACTAGCACCCTAACAGCCTGTTGAAAAGCTCTTTAATTTCAGCCTAAAGGTAATCTAAAATTTTCCGTATTCTGAATATGTGTGTTTTAGGCGTTCCGGCCGAAAATTGATCTGGCTCGCGCTGGATTTTACTTCACTCAGCCACAGAGGATTGATGAGCTTTCCCATCAGCACGAAAAGTGCTCTATTGGCCTCTGCAAGCCATGCCATAGCCGATCAGCTTGCGCATCAGCAGTGATAGGTCGAATGCAAGCACCGCAGCGAGCTGCCGTTTGGTAAGATTTGATTTGCCGCGCTAAGTAGTTCGCCGATGATGGTGCAGCTCGTGCAGGTTCACCTATTCCACGTTGCTGGTGCTGCGACCCTCGCATTTCCGATTAAACTGGTGGACGGCTTTGGTGTCTTTGGTGTCAATATCCCTGCGGCGGTGTCTCGAGTCTTAAACATACCTGATTGAACGTGTGGCAGAAATCCAGACCTGTTTTTCAACAAGCTGCTAATAGAAATTTTCTAAATGATGAGAGGGGGCTCCATTAGTTCATTGAGCGTACTCGATAGAAGCACTGAGATTCTGATGAAGAAATTGTCAAATCTGTGATGATTTCAGCGCCAGTTCCTGCGTGAGTTGATAGATCATACCAACTCGAGAGATCGGAGCTAGTTTGCACGGTGTAGGTTTTGCCAGTTTGTGCTGGGAAAGTAAGGCGAATGAATCCCGGTGTCGGTTGCGAAATCTTCACAGCAAATGGCGGGGTGTCTTCTAACTGAAAATCTGCAAACAAAGCATAGTGATCGGACGCCAGTGCACTGGTATCTACTGGTAGTGGCATCCCTGCTTTCGAAAGGCCAGCAGTATTCGATGTATCTAGTGCGGAGTTATAAATTTCTGCACCAAATGGTCGCGCTGCGATGGCGGGGGAAACTAACAATAGATCCAGCACAGAGCCGCTTTGGAATGTGCTAGTTGAATTATCCAGTTGTCGTGGATCTAGCAAAATCAAACTTCCCGTGTTGAAATAATCCAGTGGATTCGTCGAGTAGGTGACAGGCAGGAGGACGTCAGAACCTAACACATAGGTGCTCGGCAGACCTGTGGGGAGCACCGTAAATGTTCGATTAACCGATGATAAATTGAAATCTCCCATGATGATGTAGTTGTCATCGATACCTAGATTCTGAGTGATGAGATGTTCCGCAAGCCTCCTCATTTCCACAGCTCGCCGGAAACGATCTGCGGCAGTTGTCCCGGATTTTAGGTGAGTCGCGATGAGCAGGGGATCTTTAGCCGTTCCTGGCACATCGACTTTCACTGCAGGAAATAGCCGGTTGATTTCCTTGGCTCCCGCAGGCGAATTGATCGCGGTGCTTGTTAATATTGGAAATCTGGAAAGGAAGGTGACACGCAGACTGGTGTCAAAGGAGTTAGTAGAAGGAGCTAGATACGAATACGTGTAACCCAGACTGGCTGCCAGTGCGTCTAGATCATCTGGATTGCCCGCGATGTCTGCACTGTGGATTTCCTGCAATGTAACAACGTCTGCATCAATCCGATTTAAAATATCTCGCGCTTTATCATGATCGACCGTGCCTGGATCGCCTAGGCTGAAATCAGGCACAGACGCGCCACCTGATGTGGTGATGAAATGCGCGCCGATATTGAAAGATGCAACTCGAATACCTGTCGCCCATGCCATTGGACTTAGGAAACATAGCGAGAAAATCAAAATTTTTAACCACATCGAATCCCACGAATATATGGAGAAAAAGTTAGATGTCGATATCGTAAATGAGCAGAAGAAACATTACTTGCCCTTAAGGGGTTCTGAAAAGCCACTCCGCGAATGCGCTTCATTGAGAATCCGAGATTCTAAGAATTCCCGGCAGGATGCCGGAAATGGCACGCTGGAAGCGTGCGCCCCCCGAATTAAGAAAGAACAAACCTGGACGTTATCGCCGTCAGGCGAAACGTCGCGAAATTCCGGACTTACTTCACCTGCTCAACTCCGTCCGGCAGTTTGATGGTGGATTGAATCGTGCCGTCGGCTTGTTTTTCGTGGCGGACGTGGATGGCGCCTTTCGGGGTGGGGTAGGTTCCTTCTGCCCAGGTGAGGTGCCCTAGTTGAGGAGTGATTTTCACTTTGGCGCAGCCAGGTGCTACGGGAGTGACGCCGAGCACATTTTTACTTAACCACGCTGTTGGACCACCGGCCCAGCCGTGGCAGAAGCTGTGGCGAAATCCAATATAGCAGTGGGCACCGAAATCTCCGTGGAGGTCTTTTTTGCCAGGAGCGACGGGTTCGTCGATCCGGCCTGCATCTTTGGTCCATTCGAGGTCGAAGTCTTCCCAGAAAGTGGTGGCACCGAAGTCGATCATGCCTCCCCAGTATTTACTGATGAAATCAAGACCTGTTTCGATGTCGTTGGATTTTGCGAGAGCATTTAAGACGAAAAATCCGTAGAAGGTGCTGATGTCTTTAGGTCCATCCTTTTTGAGGACTTCGTTGGAAACCTCGTTGGCTTCTCTCAATCCTGCTAGGGAGAGGAGGGCGGCGGGAGATTTTCTACCGCTGCTGGCAGGTTTGTGTTTGCGAAGGAGTTGTGCGGTGTCGGTGCAGAGTTTGGCAGTTTCTTTGTCATCGAGGATTTCGCAGAGTCTAGCACCGCTTTCCATGGTGAGGGACATCATGGCTTGGAGTCCTTCGTGGACGGCTTCTTTGTTTTCAAAGGTTGGCCAATCGAGAAACCGCATTCCGTCGAGTTTCTCCCTACCGTCGGAATCGACAAAGGTAGTGAGCCGTTTTAGGAGAGCGGTGAGGTAGGGCTTTTGCTCCTTGAGGTAATCGAGGTTCCCGTTTTGGAGATACCATTCTTCATGGATTAGGATCCACCACATGGAGTATGAGCTAATGCCGTTCATCCATTCGGTGATGGGGGTGACGTCGCGGGTCATGTCGAGACTTTTCGGGACGACTTCGTTGTAGCCGAAGGCGGCGTTGATGATGCAGACTTCTGGGAACATGTCGCCGATCCAGACGAGGCGGTCGCGTTTGATTCCGTCCCAGAGATAGTCCTGCATATTGAGGTGGACGGTGTAGGCTCCGACTTCCCAGATTTTGTTGAGGCGTTCATCGGAAGATTTGAATGAGCCGATGTAGGGGATGTCGCGCAGCGTTAAAATGGAGCGGACTTGGCTGAGTTCGAGATCGATCTTTGGGTCGACGTTGTCGATGCGGACAAAGCGGAAGCCGCTAGGGCCGATGGTGGTTTTACCGAGCCATGGGACTTTCACGGTTTGGTCTCGCAAGGCGTGGTCATTTTGCACGCCGCGCTCGCCGGTTTCTGCCATGGCTTCTGCGACGGATTCACCCATGCGGATGCGGACGGATGGCATTTCCTTCTCCTTGGTCATGGGGGTGAAAAGCTCGATGGAGCCGGCGATTTGCACGCCGAAGTCGATGACGATGCCTGCTCCCGGCTTAACGATCATCGGCGGGACGGGCTCGACGAGAACGGCTTGGCCGCTGTGGGGTTTCAGGAGATTTTCTGCGTTGGTGACGCCTTCTCCCGATTGCCAAACGATGCGTTTCGGCTGGATCGTGAAATTGGTAAGAGCGCTCTTTTCTGCGATGGGAGCGAGGCTGGGCGGGAGAGCGTTGCACGGGAGCATGAGTGCGATAGTTGTCACCGTGATCGGGAAGAAGGAAAAATTCATGGGTATGTGGGTTGAAGAGGCATGGTGAAATAGCTCCCAAGATTTGCAAGTTGGATTGCTAGGAAGTTTTAATTTTTACCAAGAAGTATGAACAAGTGGATTATTGATGATAAATTTGCCTGCTCTGTGGTGTTTACTTACTATGCTCGCAATAGCTGAAAATTCGTGGACCATTTTTGAAGCTGCGCATCTTTTGAATCGTGCAGGCTTCGGCGGCAGTCCTTCGGAAACCAAAGCGCTCCATGCGCTTGGCAGGACTGCGGCTGTCGATTCACTCATTTCGCCGACTGAGCCACTCAATCAATTTCCACTTCCTACTTGGAGTTCTGATGATGCAGTCATTTCGGATTTTCGTAATCGTCAGGAATATCGAGAAAAGGTGAGGGAAGCCAAGAAGGAGCTCAATTCTGAGGCTGCTGAGAAATTACAACGAGAGAGAAATCAAAAATTCCAGCGGGAAAACCGAAAGCAAGCGATGGAGGCGCAAGCATGGTGGTTCCGCCGGATGCTAAAAACAAAAGCCCCGCTGCGCGAAAAGATGACGCTTTTCTGGCACGATCATTTTGCGACTTCGGTTCAAAAGGTCAGGGAGCCAGCATTTCTGATTCGGCAAAATGATCTCTTTCGTAAAAAGTCATTAGGCAGTTTTAAAGAACTGACTCAGGCGATCCTGTTCGATCCTGCGATGCTGCGTTATCTCGACGGGCAAAACTCACGCAAAGGAAATCCTAACGAAAACTTTGCCCGCGAAGTGATGGAGCTATTCACTTTGGGGGAGGGGAATTACAATGAAAATGACGTCAGCGAAGCAGCGCGTGCTTTTACTGGCTATCAATTTAATCCCGTGAGAGTGATCGTCACACATAACAAACGCCAATGGGATCCAGAGAACAAAACGGTTTTCGGGAAAACGGGAAAATACAACGGCAGTGACGTCATCAATCTGTATTTCGAGAAAAAGAATCGGCTCGTTTCATGGTGAAAAAGCTTTGGGAATTTTTCGTCAAAGAAAATCCATCCGCTGTAACGCTCGATCAACTAACTACTATTTTCCAGCAGAGAAATTTCAGTGTCGCTCCGGTATTACGTGAGATTTTCCTATCAAAAGAATTCTATGAGGAGGCGACTACGCGGACGCAGATCAAATGTCCGGTGCAGTATTTAGTCGCGTTGCTAAAGCAGCTTGAAATCATTGAGCCTCCTGTTGGATTCCCGGTCGTGGGTCGAGCTTCAGTTAGGACAGGTTCTCTTCATGCCGCCGAATGTCGCTGGCTGGGATTGGGGGCAAGGCTGGATCAATACCAACACGCTTCTCACACGTTATAATCTCGCTGGATTCATCACGAAAGGCTCAGCAGAAAGCGCGAAAATCGTTCCTGACAATCAAATGAAAATCCCAAAAATGGGAAAAGTCGGCAAGAATGTGGGGCGTGGTTGGCAAGGTCCTGATTATGAGAAAATCGCTCCACGCCCGATGCGGGAAAATAGTTCAGAGCTCGTGGACCTACTCATTTTCCGCTTTTTTCAAAACCCACTACCTGAAAAGGCACGTAGCTCATTCATCGAATATGCAGACTCAAAGAGAGGTGTTATTTTCACCAATAAAGAAGTCGCTGAGCTCTGCCATCTCATGTTGAGCACTCCTTATTATCAACTCACCTAACCGTTTATCATCATGAAAACTCGCCGTGATTTTCTCCGCTCCACCGTTCTAGGCGCTTCTGCCACTTGGACAGTGCCAATGTTCGTCGAGCGCACCTTTGGACAGCTCCATGAAGGTTCCCGCGATTTAGCGATCCAACCCACTACCGGAAAAGATGATACGATACTCGTCGTACTACAGCTGGCTGGTGGAAATGACGGACTCAATACATTGGTTCCATTTGCCGATGATGAATATCACAAGGCTCGACCACGCTTGGGGAAAAAAGAAAAAGAGCTTATCCAGCTGGACGACTATTTCGGGTTGAATGGAGCAATGCCATTTCTAGGCTCCCTGTTTAAGGAGGGAGATTTGGGCATCGTTCAAGGTGTGGGTTATCCGAACCCGAATCGTTCCCACTTTGTTTCCACCTCCATCTGGGAAACTTGTGATACGTATAATCGCTCTAACACTGGCTGGCTGGGTCGATATTTTGATAACGCCTGCACGGGTGCTGACCCTACGGTAGGAATTAGTTTTAATAAAACACAGCCAGAAAGCTTTGGCGCAGAAAAGAATCCAGGTGTCTGTCTAGATACTCCGGAGCTTTACCGCTGGATTCATGGCGGTGGAGAAAAGGCGAAAGCAGAAGAGTTTTTCGCAGATTTAAATAAACCACATTCCGACGAGGATGATGAAGAGATGCCATCAGATGGTGGTTCCATTGCCATGGCTGCTGGTGGGAAAGTGGGCGGCATCCGTGGTGAAAATGCGTTAGACTTCCTCGAACGCGTCGCGCTGGATGCACGTGTCAGCTCGAAGCAAATTTTAGAAATCGCCGCTAAACACAAAACCAAGGTTCGCTACGACGGCACACCATTAGCACGAAATCTGAATTTGGTTTCCCGCATGATCGCCGGAGGAATGCCGACCCGCGTCTACTACGTGAGCCACGGCGGATTTGATACGCACAATCAACAGCTCAACTCGCATGACCGGTTGTTAGGCCAAATGGACAGCGCTTTGAAATCCTTCTTCGCGGATCTGAAGGAGCAAGGAAATGAGAAGCGAGTCGTGCTGATGACATTCTCTGAATTTGGCCGTCGTGTTGCCGAAAATGCCAGTGCAGGGACGGATCACGGTAAAGCCTCCTGTCTATTCGTTGCTGGGCCTAGCGTGAAAGGCGGTCTTTTTGGCAAAGCTCCAAGCCTGGCAGATCTATCAGATGGGGACATCCAGCACACGGTGGATTTCCGCAGTGTTTATGGCTCCGTGCTACAAGATTGGCTTAAAACATCTGCACTGAAACCCATCCTTGGCGGCGATTATCCGAAACTTCATTTGTTCGGATAGCTTCCTTCATTTGGACAGGGCCTGGTTACTGAAATTTGCAATTAGGATTTCGCTAAACAACCGGGGCAATTTTGCGCGAAATGGCCAGGATGAATCTCCTCCAGCAGCGGTGATTTCTCGGTGAGGCATTTCTCTCGCTGGCCGAGGCTATTTCTCGGCTGAAAGGAACAACCGGCGACCGGACGCGACAAGTCTGGCGGCAGTCCAGGGATCGTGTAGAGAGGCTGACCTTTCGGGTGACTCGCGGGAATCGATTTCAGTAAAGAGCGGGTATAAGCATGCAGTGGATTTTGAAACAACGCTGATTTTGGCGCGCTTTCGACGATGCGTCCTGCATACATTACGTTGATATGGTCACACATTTCTGAAACCACCGCCAGATCGTGGGTGATGAAAATCACGGCTGTTCCCAGCTGCCGCTGCCGATCACGAATCAGATCCAGCACCTGCTTTTGCACGGTGACGTCGAGCGCCGTCGTCGGCTCATCGCAAATGAGCAGCTCTGGTCGGGTGATCAATGCCATGGCGATCATGACGCGCTGGCGCATTCCGCCGGAAAATTCGTGTGGATAAGAATGAATGCGTTTTTCAGGATCAGGAATTCCCACTTCTGATAGCGCATCAATCGCCCGATGGAGAGCCTCTTTACCGTGGAGACCTTCATGCAACTCTAAAGGTTCGGTCAGTTGTGCGCTCACTTTCATGAACGGATTGAGCGAGGTCATCGGATCTTGGAAAATCATTGAGATGCGCTTGCCTCGAACTTTGCGGAGTGCTTTGTCGGGAATTTTCAGCAAATCAACACCGTCGAAAATCGCTTCTCCGGAATGAATACGACCCGGTGGCTGTGGGATTAACCCTAACAGCGAATAACAGGTGACTGATTTCCCAGAACCGGATTCCCCCACAATGCCTAATGTTTTTCCCGGATCGACGGAGAATGAAACATTTTCCACTGCATGAACGATCCCATTACGGGTGTGAAAACGTGTAGTTAGATTTCGAACTTCGAGCAATGGCATGGAAAAATCAGGGATGACAAACGGACTCTGGGCGTTGTGCTAAAAAGTGCAAGCACCCGAAAACAGCCATTCAATTTGCCGCAGGAAAAGAAGGTTGCTGTGCGCTCCGTTATCTACAAACTTTGATTATGTCTCGAATTACTCATTTAAGTCTGCTGGGAATTGCGGTGTTGGCGGCGGCTTCTTCGAGCTGTGACCGCATTCGCACGTTGGTTAAAAGCAACATGCAGCCATCGCAGCCAGCGGTGCTTGGCACTTACAGTTCGGATCAAATCAGTCAGCTAGATCCTGCGAGCTTTGAAAGCTTTATCGCTCGTAAAAACCGACTCGTCATCATCGATTTTTACGCAGACTCGTGTCCACCTTGTAGGCAGTTAAGTCCGGTTCTTGAGCAAGCCGCAAAAACTATCCCGGAATTGTCTATGTCGGGAAAATCGACATCGAACAGGCGAGAGAGTTGGCGGTGGCTCAAGGTGTGAGCAGTATCCCAGACGTGCGAATTTATAAAGATGGCCAGCGCGTCGATCAGTTCCTTGGATTCCCCGGAGAGGATGCGGTTTTAGAAAAAATCTCCATACTCTCCCGAGGAATCACTGCGGAAATTCCTGCTACTGCTCAGTCTACCGATTCCAGCGTCCGTCCTCTCGATAAAAATGAAATGCCGAAAGGAATGCAAAAACGTGGGCTGTAGAGAAAGGTGATTTGATCACTTCGTCGCTGACTTTACTCGATCAATTGCTTTGCGAGCCGACTTTGCGTTCCTGGAAGTGAACATGTTTTGATTCAGGAGAATTTGACCGTAAGCATGAGTCGGTGAATCACGAACTAGATTAATGACGACCACACGGCGGCGATCATTTCCCCAATCATTGAGATCACTGGAATCGACTGGGCCACCACGGAAGTAGGCGAGGAGTTTGCGGGGATCTGCCCTGTTAGAATCGGAATCAACGCCCCATTTTTTGAATTTATTGGTCCTTGAAAAGCTGATATTGACACTGTCCCAGCTCGCTGCGGTCTCGGTGGAAAGGAGCAAGCTGTTGATTGCGACACCGTTTTTGTTTTTCCCTTTGAGCTTCTTGCGGGTGGATTTGTTGTAAAAGTCGAGAATGCCGTCACCGACTGCTTCCGAGTTTGTCTGACAGATCGGGCACCAGGGAGTCATCATCATGATGACGAGTATTTTCCCATCGTAAGCGGTGAAATCTGCATCGGTCAGAGCGCCACCATTAAAGATGGTGAAAGATTGATTTTCCGCGACACTGCCGACTGCTGGTGCGGTCTGCGCTGATGTGGCGAGAGTGAAGGCGAGTAATAGTGCGCTGATGAGTCTTTTCATAATGAGTTAGTTTTAAATGTTAGAATCGGTAGGAGGCTGCGAGCCGAAATGTTTTCCAGTCTCGGTCGCGGTAGAGATTTCCGAAGAAAGTGTTATCTTCGTTTAGAGCTTCATAGTCTGATGTGAGATAGCCAATTCCTCCGCTGATGGAAAGATCTCCGCGGTCCCACAACACTCCGGTGAAAATTTCTGCTGAGTCCACGGCTGGTGCGGTAGCATTGAATCCAGAAGTCTGGACTTCTCCGGAATCTGAGTAGGCGCGGTAGCCAAGATGCACCGACCATTGTGGGTGGAATTTCCAATCTACAATCGCTGTGCCATAAATCGCATCAAATGCCGGAGCTTCGTAAGAAAATCCTCCCGCAACGCGGAAAGTCACTGGTCCCGCAGCGGCAGCCCACGTGTTTTTAATGCCGTAGCGACCATCCCGATCCGATGTTTTCCGCGCCGTTACATCGACTTCTGTTTTTAGCCAGCCGTTGATGGCCTGTTCTGCCCTCGCTCCACCGGAAAAAGTGTAAAGCTCCTCCCGATCAGGCTCTGGCACCGCGGTGGCGGAATTAAAGCTCCAACCCGGTGCAACTTCATCCCGGGATAAACCAAGATTGAACGTCGCACTTCCCGCTCCGGGAAGATAGTCCCACCGGAAGGATGCGCCGATGGACTCACCATGCGGGTCAGGAGCGTAGTATTCTTCTGGAAACCCGATGAACTGCTGCCGATAATACTCAGAAATCCAGATCGAACGATACTCTGCAAAACCATCGTAAGCTGCGATATTCAGGGTTCCGGAAAATGAAGAGTTCCACTGATAGGTCACTCCTACGTTGGTTTGAAAAGTTCCTTCCTCTAGCTGCTGAGTATTTCCCGAAAGCACCGGCACGTAAGTCAGATCGTAGTGACTATAACCAATCGTGGATTCCACCGTCCACGGACCTTCTTTGCCGGAATAGGCCAGCTGATACGACTGGACCAGGATATCTCCGGCGTCTAAGACTTCGCCAGTGACGTCAGCCTTTTGAGCGCCGCTGAACCAAGAGATTTCTGCATGAGCCAGAGAACCAAGGATCAGTAAAAAGTAAGGAGCGAATTTGAGCATACGATTTTAGTGGCAAGATGAACAGCCTCCAGCACCAACATTTGAAGAAGATGCCCGCCCTGGTTCCAGCTGATTGGTTAATCCACATTCTACGGATTGCGTTCCTGTGGCGCGAAATTGAAATAAAGGCCGACTCAGCGTGGCTTGGTCTGCAATGCCGACAGGTTTACAAGAAATCAGGGTGCTGCAAACCATCCATCCAATGAGTAATTTGTAATTCATATACATGACAATGGGATTACATGGTAAAGCGTGTTATTCCAAAAAAATGATCTGCACAGCCAATAAAAAACACTGCATGGGAGAAGTGCTAGACGAATCCGATACCAAACTACCGGGGAGATTACTGTCGGGGAGATTACTTGCCAAGTCACCTAGAAAACGCCATTCGTCCGACCAATCAAAGCGTTATGGATCGTGGCATATTGATGTCACCTTTTCCTAAGCAGACAAAATTTAAAATCCTCCTTGAATCAAAAATTTGGAAATGAACCAATTAGAAAATACCTCGCCGCCGATGCTGAGTTTTCGGGAAGCTCTCGGATTTTGGTCGAAACTGGGCTGGATTAGCTTTGGCGGGCCAGCAGGGCAGATTTCGATCATGCATCGGGAGATCGTCGAGCGCCGACGCTGGCTATCAGAAGATCATTTCCTGCATGCGCTGAATTTTTGTATGCTATTACCCGGACCGGAAGCGCAGCAACTGGCGACCTATCTTGGCTGGCGACTGCACGGTGTCCGTGGCGGAATCGCGGCAGGTGTGCTTTTCGTTCTCCCGTCGGTTTTTATTCTGTTAGGACTGAGCTGGCTTTACATGGAACATGGCGATGTGAAGTGGATTGCAGGAATATTTTACGGGCTGATTCCAGCGGTGATCGCGATTGTTTTGCGGCGGTGAAACGAATCGGCTCGAAGGCGCTAAAATCTGCGAGTTTGTGGGCGTTGGCCTTAGCTGCGTTTGTAGCGATTTTTTTCCTGAAAATTTCCTTCATCTATATTGTTTTGGCTGCGGCATTGATTGGCTTTGTGGGAGGAAAGTATTTGCCGAGACAATTTCCGGCGGGAAAAGGTCATGGGAAGTCTGGCGTGGCGGAATTGCCGACGGTCGAGCTGCCGCCATCGGTAAAAGCAAGTTTTTCCCGCACGGCGGTGATTTCGGTGATTTGTCTGATGCTGTGGTGGTTACCGGTTTTCGCGGTGGGCTGGCTGATGGGTTGGCAGGGGATTCATTTCCAGCAGGGATTATTTTTTAGCAAGGCCGCGCTGGTTACCATCGGTGGAGCGTATGCGGTTTTACCTTATGTTTCACAAATGGCTGTTGAGCATTTCGAATGGTTGACCAAGAGCCAAATGATGACAGGGCTGGGCCTAGCAGAAACCACACCGGGGCCGCTGATCATGGTGCTGCAATTTGTTGGCTTCGTCGCTGCTTGGCAAGACCCGGGAAATCTGTCGCCAATCGCCGCAGCAACATTGGGCGCACTCATCACGACGTGGGTGACGTTTTTGCCTTGTTTCCTATTCGTTTTCATCGGCGCACCGCATGTGGAAGGATTGCGAGAGCGGCCAGCGTTGGCCTCCGTCCTCACCGCGATTACAGCAGCAGTGGTCGGCGTGATTTTAAATCTAGCGATTGGTTTCATGCTCGATGCGCTGAAGCTCCACGACTGGAAATTTGACCAACTCGATTACTTCGTCGCCGTCGTGGCCATCGGTGCGTGGTTCGCGATGGAGCGTTTCAAAATCGGTGTCATCCCGACTCTGGCGAGCTGCGCATTGCTGGGGATGCTTTGGAAAGTTGCCTTTTAGCCAAATAGGAGAAAGTCCGATTCCGTGGCAGACAGGCCGCTAGAGATGCGATAGGAATTTCCCCATGGCAAATAACGATGTGGAAAAAGTGAGCGAAGAAGATGCGGTGATGATACAAGCTTATGCGAAAACTCGAAAAAGTTTGATCGCTAGGTTGGATAATTGGGAGGACCAAAAAACGTGGGATGAATTTTACCAAACCTACTGGAAACTGATTTATGCGGTCTCGATCAAGGCTGGGCTGAGATCGGACGAGGCTTTCGACTGCGTGCAGGAAACGATTTTATCCATCGCCAAGCAGAGCAAAAAGAACCTCTATGATCCAGAGCAAGGCTCGTTTAAAACTTGGCTGATGAACATGACGCGGTGGCGGATCAACGATCAATTTCGCAAACGTAAAAAAGATACTGCGATGGTCGTAGGTGAGTGGGAAGATGATCGCAAAACCGCAATCATCGACCGCATCGAAGATCCGCAAGGAGACGTTCTTTCACGATTTTGGGATACCGAGTGGAAGAAAAATATGGCTGATGCGGCACTGCACCGTGTGAAGTCACAAGTTTCTCCTAAGCAGTATCAAATTTTCGATTGTTACGTCATCAAGCAGTGGGATGCAAAGCGCGTGCAGGACCAACTGAAGGTGAGTATGGCTCAAGTGTATCTGGCAAAACATCGCGTGGGTTCTATACTCAAAAAGGAACTGGCCAAACTCAGCGAAGATGCCGACTAAGATCCGATCAAGCCCGACAATCCCCGATCACGAAGTGCTCCGTAAAATCGGAGGCGGAGCCTACGGTGAAGTGTGGATGGCTCGTGGGGTAACCGGCGCACTGCGTGCTGTAAAAGTTGTGTGGCGTGAAGATTTCGAAGATGAGCGGAGCTTTGAACGCGAATTTGAAGGGATTTTGAAATTTGAGCCGATCTCTCGGGATCACCCAGGATTTGTAAACATTCTACATGTTGGCAGGAGCCCGGACAGCGGTTCATTTTATTACTATGTGATGGAGCTGGGTGATGATCTGACATGTGGTCAAGATATCAACCCTGTCGAATATGAGCCACGAACCTTGCGAGCTGATAGCCAACAAGGTATAGGCGTGCAGTGGGATACAAATGAATGCATTGATGTCGGATTACGCCTATCAGAAGCATTGGGAAATCTGCATGAGCGTGGTTTAGCGCATCGTGATGTGAAGCCGTCTAATATCATTTTTGTAAATGGTAGGGCGAAGCTAGCAGATATCGGCTTGGTCGCCGCACGTGGACAGAGAACTTTTGTTGGCACGGAAGGATTTGTGCCGCCAGAAGGCCCAGGAACTACGCAGGCAGATATCTATGGTTTAGGAAAAGTATTATATGAAATCGCCACAGGGAAAGATAGACTATCATTTCCCGAATTGCCAGATTCCATGCCGAGTGGTCCAGATGGTAAGCGCTGGTTAGGTCTAAATAAGATTATCTGCGATGTCTGTGATCCACGCATTTCCAAGCGAAAATTATCAACTGCTGTGGATCTTGCTGATTCCCTGCGCCGACTGCAACAGGGCAAGCGCCGCCGAAATCATTATCCGGTTTGGATCACCACGGCGTTCTTGTTTGCGTTCACAGGTTTCGTGATTTGGATGATTCTGAAAGATAGTAGTTTGTTTAAATTCACTTCGCCTCAGTCACAGATAAAAGAACTTCCTAAAAAGGGAGTTTTGCGCGTCGTAAGTGCGCCAGAAGATGCGGAAGTTAACGACGCGAGTGGTCATTTCATTGGTACAACGCCTACTGAAAACATCGAAGTCACTGCTGGTGATTCGTATTATTATACAGTCACGAAAAGTGGTTATCGTTCTCTGGTGCTTCAAGGCGAAGTTCCCGCAACAGTCGCAACAGAGCCTTTAGCACTGTTTGCAATGTTAGAAAACTTCTCTCCACCGCAGATCGGCGTTACATGGGAAGATCATTTCGGAATCAGATACGATCCTCTCGGCGAGACACATCAAAGTTTAAGTTTTGTCGCTAAAGAAAACTGGCAAAAATTTAAGAGAGCTAAAAAAGATCTAAATAGCACAGCTGAGTTTCTCAATATAACTCCAAATCACAAAAAAACGGAGATCGTTTTAGCGCCTACTAGTGAAGTGATTGCTTTTTGTAAATGGTTTGAAGAAGGTGCGAAGAAAGATGGATTTCTAACAGATGATCATGAAATTTTGCCTGTCTTTGATGAGGAATTTAATCACTCAGATTTGAGCGAGCGAGCACGAAACGATCACTTGAAGCCATTTCGGCTGTTAGCACGCCAAGTTCCGTATGGCGAGATTAGCATCAAGACAGATCCACCGGGTGCGGATGTTTATATCAGTGCAGCATCAGATCCCAGTCGCCGGGTGTTGGTTGGAACGGCGGATGATACCTTATTAATTCCAAAAGTAAGACCTTCCAGCTGGCAGCTCTATCTTGTGTGTGAGGGATATCAGGCACAAACAGTAGATATTAAAGTGGGCGAGGGAGAAAAAGTCATTCAGGCTGTTACCTTAAAGAAAAGTCTCGGAGTTGTCTTTGAAAAGCCTTGGAAAAACGGTATAGGAATGAGTTTTGTGCCGATGGGACCAGATCTGATGGCATCCATTTGGGAAACTCGAGTTCAAGACTATGAGCTTTTTGCCAAGGAATCTGGCCGGGGTTTGATTAGTCCTGATTTTCCACAAGCGGCAGATCATCCCGCCGTCAATATTTCACGTGAAGACGCTAAAGCGTTTTGCACATGGCTAACTGTGCGAGAGCAAAAAGCGGAGCGAATTGCACAGACCCACATGTATCGACTGCCGACAGATCTTGAATGGAGCGAAATGGCTGGGATCGTGGAAAAAGCAGATATGAGCCCCAGCTGGCGTGATGCTCAAAAAGAAAGTATTTTTTTGTGGGGAAATACATGGCCTCCTGAGACTGCTGTCGGGAATTTCTCAGATGTGGCAACAGCAGCAGCACCAGGCTATGATGTGGAGCGAACGATTCCAGAGTATAAAGACAATTTTGCCTACACAGCTCCTGTGGGATCATTTAGAGAAAACTCAAATGGCCTATTTGATCTAAGTGGTAACATTCAAGAATGGGTAGAAGATCCATACTCGACGATCGGGAAAAATCCGCTAGGCGTGCTGCGCGGTGGTGGGTGGAATACTTATCAGCAAGAAAATCTTAAAATTGGCTCCAGAAATCCGCAGCCGCCGACTTTCCGCGATGTGATTTATGGTTTCCGTGTGGTGCTGGTAAAGCTTCCTTCTAAACCGGAATAAGCCACCAGAAATGAAACCTAAGCCACATGGGTTATCAAATCCATTTAACCACGAGCCTCACAGAGTTTTACGGGTATTTCTATGCGCAAATAGATTTGCTGGCCGTTAGAAAAACCTCTTGATAATCCATAGTTAGATTTTTGCTTTCAGGCTTTCTCGGCGGCGACGCCGTGAGAAAATTCACTCACGGTATAGCATGAATGACTGGATCAAAGTTAGGAGTTAGTTAGAGCGAAAGTTCAGCCCGAAAGAGATTGCGGAAACTCTAAATCGCCAAGGCGAGCTTCCTATCGATCACGAAACGATCCATCAACATATCTGGAAGGATTGTCGTCACTGAGGGAATCTTTTCACTCATCTTAGGCAAGCAGTGAAGAAACGGCGTTGAGAATCGGAGTCGCTTTGGTTACTGGGAAATCGATACGGTTTTGGGTCGAGTATAGGAACCTCTCCTTCACCAAGGCTCCTAATATTTTCTCTCTTGCCATTCGCCATCGGGATTAGATAAATGGAGAAGTGCATTTGGGTAGCGTAAGATTACGGGAGGCGTGAAATGATCGTGTTAGTGTTACTTTTTTGGGGCTGCTTTCATTAAAAGTTATTTGGAATTTTGGTGTCCCATATATTTTACTAAATAGGCTTAGATTGCATTCCGAAGGAAAAACTAAACATGGTAATTCTTTATCGTTAGAAATTGAAATTGTTCTTTTGTTTGTCGCTCTATGTCTTTCGTGGTTCTCTAATGGAAATACATGGATAAATCGCCCGCTTTCAATTTTTGCTTTTGGTGGCGGGGCAATACTAGTTTCTTATATACATTTTTTTGTGGTTGGTATAATTGGAGGATGGTTAGTAACACGCTTTTTTAAAGGCAAGCGTAAATAAAATTAATTGCCATGATGATTAGGATTAGTTTACTAACATTAAAATTTTGCCTTAATATATTCAGAACTTCTATTAGAATGCTTTGCTGCCACTTACTTACTAATCTCATCGACAACGCAGGACAACGCGGCCTTGCAGTGTTGGTTTGTAAAACCGACGCGGGCCTGCGCTTTGCGCTCCAGATGCGGGCGGTGACAGCCGACAACGAGAACACGATGAAGAAGTTCCCTAAGTCATCCTTCTCGCTGCCTGAAAATGTCACACTTTCGGAAAGTCTGCGAATCCGGCACTGCCCATCGTGTGGCACGCGCCTTGATGAGCTTGCTACGAAAGATCCGTCGCTTTTTGCTAGGCTCGCTGATGAACAGCGCCTGTATCAGAACAATTGGGAAACATGAGGGAAAATTTCATTTCAGATTGTCAGACAAAATGCATGAATCCTTTTGCCTCGCCAGATTGGTTGTAAGCGTCCCATTTGCACTCAAGTTTCCCCCTGACATTCTCAAGTGCTTTTACTAAATCTTGTGTCTTGCCATTTCTCGCTACTATTTTCCTGACGTTGATTTGTTTCATTTTCTCGAATGGAGCATACGGCAAAATGG
>JAAURL010000199.1 GCA_012032235.1 Akkermansiaceae bacterium
CGGCATGATTTCCTGCGTGGTTCTGATTTTCCCTAAACGTGGGGACAGACGGCGCGCCGACGAGGTTACCTCGTAAGAGCTTTTTTCCGGAGCTGCACCCGATAAATTTTCCCTGTAATTTGGACTGCTTCGACTTCGTGTCGTCAGCAGCCTTTGCTGTGGGGGGGGCGACTCTAGGAGCCGATCCCATCCTGACAAGCCCTATTTTGCATTTTCTTCTAAATTTTTTATCAGAAGCGGCGTTTTGTTGAAAAACTTGGTGGCAAGGGGCGGATTTGAACCGCCGACCAAAGGCTTATGAGTCCTCTGCTCTACCACTGAGCTACCCTGCCCAAGTTTTCCAGGAGCGAATGCCCCGTCAGGAGGCGAGGTCGGTAATCGCCACTGCGATTATTGTCCATCGAAAATTTAAAATTTTGCGAAATACTCGACCAAATCCTCATCACGAAAGCCGATCTCGGAAATCCGCATAGGAAAACTCCCGCAAGACCTCGATTTTGCCATCTTCATGCTGCAGCGCGATGGCAGGATGTTTGACACCGTTGAATGTCGTTGTTTTCACCATGGTGTAGTGCGCCATGTCGTCGAAAACTAGAATATCACCTATCTTCAGCTCCCGATGAAATGAGAAATCTCCCACGACATCTCCCGCCAAACAAGTCGGCCCACCAAGACGATAAGTCCACTCTCCCCTCTCCCCCGCACGGTGATAGTTTTCTCCTTCTAACATCACCGCAGGTCGTTCACCAGAGTGAGCTGAATCGACTAGGAAAACATCGGGACGGTAAGGCATTTCCATCACATCAGGCATATGACCTGTCGCGGAAATACTGAGAATTGCTAAGCGATGTCCCGCTGATTCAAACACATCCATCACCTCTGCTCGCAGCACACCCGTATGGATCGCTACGGCCTCTCCCGGTTCTAACCAAACTTCCACTCCGTATTTTTCCTGCGCTTCACGGACCAGCCTAACAAGTCTCTGCCGATCATAAAATGGTTTCGTAATCCAATGCCCACCGCCCATGTTGAGATAGGTAAATTGGGAGGAGCGTAGCAGATGGCCAAACTTCTCCTCTACTGCTAACAATGTCTTTTCCAAATCATCGGAATTTTGCTCGCACAGTGTATGGAAATGCAATCCTGATAGACCTGTTAGATCTGCTCCAGCTAACTGCTCCGCCGTGATTCCCAATCGGGATCCCGCGACACATGGATCATAGAGCGCCGTCTCCCCTGTAGAGCATTCTGGATTCACGCGTAGACCACATAGCAGTTCTCCGCTTTTAAAACGCGGATGTGCCATCACCATTTCCCGAAAGCGAAACCACTGCGTCAAAGAATTAAAATCAAGATGATCTGTGAATTCACAAAGCTTCTCCACATCCGCACCATCGTAGGCGGGAGAATAAGTGATGACGTGCTTTTGGAAGTAATCCCTCGCCAATTGCGCCTCCCACAATCCAGAAGCACAGCAACCATCTAGATCATCGCGAAAATAGGGAAATGCTTTCCAACAAGAAAATCCCTTCAGCGCTAACACCAAGTGACAACCCGCTGCCTCCTTCACTTCACGTAAAATAGCGGTGTTTTTCTTTAACGCAGCGATGGAAACAATAAACATAGTTACCCACTACTCATCGAAGAAAATCTTCCAAAAACACCAGCAGGTTTTTCATTTTCACGAATTCATGAAAATGGTGCACGCTGCAGGGTTCGAACCTGCGACCCCATCCGTGTGAAGGATGTGCTCTACCACTGAGCTAAGCATGCATTCCGCGAAGGAAAAATCCCGACACACAGAAATGGGCGACAGGGCCAGAAGAATGATCGAGATTTCCATCACTTGGCAAGCTATTCGCTAAAATTTCTTAATCACATTCGCTGTGGAGCCTCACGACGAGAGAGCTCCATGATCATGAAAAGCTCCTAACCATACTAACCCAAAAAACGAATGAAGAAGCCATGAAGTGAATAGGCAATCTCAATTCTGTTAGGATTAAAAGATCACTTCAAAAATTAATTGGGAAGGCATGCTGGTTCAAAAAATTCAATTACATCACGGAAACTTCGTTCCAAGAAACCGGATCGCGCCCATGATATTTTCCCGAAATGGTATGACTCTTTCAACAAACTCAAAAACGATTTTCGACGAAGCAGTCATCATCCTGCGAGACACCTAGACCACAGAAGCATCCTTTCACCGCCCACGCCCTTCTTGAGTCCTTTTCAGCACAAAAGTGCTCGCACATGCCGACAAACGCTCAAGCCCTAACCACAACACCAACAAACTCTCCCGGATGGACGGCCTGCTAGTGAAATCAACATCACGTTTTCTTGCTCACATGCATAGACTCAAACTCACGTCACCATACCTAACAAAATTTATTCTCATTGGGTCTGAACCATCGAAGCTCGCTTCGACTTTTGGGTGAGGCTTTGGTAACTTTTGAAATCTCAAAATATGGAACAATAAATAATTTGAGAGCGGAGAATTGAGCTAAAGATTTTGAGGTTATTTTTCTTCCAAATGCCTCTGGGCTTGCCCCGGGATTCTTTACTTTACCCTTGAATGATAAAACAAAAACCGCATCCGGTGAGGAATGCGGTTTTTGAAAGGAATAAATCTTCTTGGCAGATTAACGCTTGGAGAATTGGAAGCGGGCACGAGCACCTGGCTGACCTGGCTTTTTCCGCTCCTTCATCCGTGGATCACGGGTCAGGAAACCCAACGGCTTAATCACCTTGCGGTTTTCTGGATCCACTAATGTCAATGAACGCGAAATCGCATGGCGAATTGCAATCGCTTGTGCTTGTTTTCCTCCACCTTTGACGACGACATTTAGGTCAAATTTATTGGAAAGTGATAGCGCCAGAAAAGGAGCAAGCACAGCATTTTGAAGCTCAAGAGTCGGAAGATATTCTTCGAAGCTGCGAGCATTGATAACGATTTGGCCAGTGCCTTCCGTCATCCAAACGCGGGCGACTGCGGTTTTACGGCGACCTGTGGCGCTCTTAGTAGTAGTAGCGGTCATTTGAAAATAGGTAAAATTAACGAACTTCGTGGGCGACTGGAGCTTGGGCTTCATGAGGGTGGGCTTCACCTGCATAAACTTTCAATTTGCCGAATTGGGCACGGCCTAAGCGAGTTTTAGGAATCATCCCCCAGACAGCGCGTTCCACGAGGAGAATTGGACGGCGCTCGCGAACGATGCGTGGCGTTTCCACCTTTTGTCCACCGACATAGCCGGAGAAACGACTATAGATTTTGGCATTCTCCTTGTTGCCGGATAGGACAACTTGGTCGGCATTGATCACCACGACGAAATCGCCAGTATCAACGTGAGAGGTGAAAATAGGCTTGTGCTTGCCACGGAGGAGGCGCGCAGCCTCAACAGCGACTTGGCCGAGGACTTTACCCTTGGCGTCAATCACATACCAGTTGCGCTCGACTTCATGCGGCTTGGCGGAAAACGTCTTCATGTGCTTTTAAATAAGAGAAATGCCTCACGCACAGTTTGAGCGCGAAGGGGCGGCAACCTAGTAACCGATTTTAAAAGTGTCAACCGGGAAATCTTTTGAATTTTGAATACTCGCCAAGAGATCCCCTAAAAGTCATTTAAATCGGAACAGAAAGCTCCTTTTTTCTCATCATTTCAGCTCTAGCGAGAAAATTTCTCCTCATATTTTCCAGAATCCTTTCTCCCTAGAGAGAGCGGGCAAGCGGAACAAACATAAGGAAATTTGTTAACAAATCGCGCATTGATCAATGCGTTCGCAAATCTCTCAGACTCCACAAAATTTTCGCAGCAGGTGCGGCATTTCCTTTGAGCTTTCTGGCTCCATTTTTTCTTTTAGGACCAAATCGCTCTCTAGAATTTTTGAAGACCTCATTCACAAAATCACGACTCCCTATCACAGCTCCATCGGTGAAATATCTCACCCGGCATCGCAGCATTTTCCCTAATGAAATATCGCCATCATTCGACACAGCTTGATGCTCTGCCTCAGCTTTTGAAATTCCTTTTCTCGTCACCTTTACAGCCGACTTGCCTTCTCGATTGATGCTTTCCTTTGCCTGCTCAATCGCTCCTTCCATCAAAATTTTCCGATACTCTCGAGAAACATCATTCTCCCAAAAGGAAGCATCGGCCGTATTTCCCAAGTGGGCGCGCATCGCCCGAACTAATCCAGCACGGGCTTTTTTACCGTCACCCTTACTTCCACCTCCGATTGCTTCGCCGTAGCTGCTCCAGCGGTATTCGGCGGGATCTTTAACCATGCCCGCTCGGACTGGATTAAGATCGATGTAAGCGGAAATCGTTTTCGCCGCGACACCATTCTCGACGATCACGCTTTTGAAGGCATCTTCCCAGAGATTTCCGGTGCGCTTGTGAGCACGATTAAACCATCGCGTGAATCGCTGTAACAGACCTTCCATAAAACGGCTCAGATCGTGCATCCGGTAAGTATAGCGCTGATGAATTTCTAACACTTGCCGAGCGATTTCCTCAGCTGTGCCATTTTTCCGAGCCTCGTGGAGTTCTTTCGCAACATCCGCGACAACCGCTTCATTATAAATAGCGGATAGTCGTTTTAACAATTCCTCATCGGTAAACCCATTCACTGGCATCGGTTGGACTTCGATCAATAAATGAATGTGATTACACATCAAACAGTAGGAAACCGCCCGGCAGCCGGTGAATTTTTCATACATCCGCATGAACATGCGGAATTTCTCTTTATCGTCCGCCAAAAACGCCCGCCGCCGATCCACCACTCTCGAGATGCAGTGATAGAAAATCGGCTTCCGGTAGATTTCAGAGCGAGGGAGAGTCCAGCGTTTGCGTGCCATGGCTTTAGGAAAATCAAAAGATTATTAAAAAATGACAATGACTATTTTTCTGTTTTATTTCGGTCCGTT